>NZ_JAWVAV010000033.1:0-35894 GCF_033599315.1 Acinetobacter sp. OYA S30 | reverse complement strand
ACAACCACCTACTGAAACTCAACCATCAGAAGTTCCTGGCACCGTAAAAGATTTGCCTGAGAATAATGATCAACCTGATCCAAATAACAAATAATTTCTTATTAACAGTGCCTTGGAAGTTATTTTGAGGTCCTGCTACTATTAAGAATAAATTAGTGCACTGATTTATTATACTATTAACTACTTTTATCAATTTGATTTGTTTAGTTATTTTAAGAAATTGCAGCCATTCATTCCAGAAAATTGATATGACTAGTCTCTCAGATATGAGGGGCTTTTTTAATTGTATTTCTACTTAACCAGTACTTACCCACTCATTAAAAAGAGCACCTAAGTGCTCTCTCATCCTTATTGATTTTTATATAAGGCAAAATTTATTGCCCTATCATATGCCTGTTCCTGTAACTCCGTATATACATAAAAGTGCTGTTCTGCTTTGGTAACAGGGTTAATAAGTTTCATTGGTTCATAACTATGAGTATTTAAATCATTAGGATCAACATCAAAAGCTTCTAATTGATGCTCTCTCCATTCTCCACTTAGTACACCACCTACACAAAGCCATTTCGTTGTATTGTCTGACATATCTAATCCATATTCTTGGAGGTGTTTACATACCATATCACGCCGTTCTTTGACCTGTATTATTTTTTTCATGACTAAAAAATCGATCATCTAATTAAATGACTTCTTTAGTAAAGTAATTTTAAGATCCATCAAAACAAAAATCCCTCCATTAGAGGGCATATTACAGTTAATTAATATTAAACTTTCTTACAATAACACTATGATAAATTTAAATATCTTTAAATTTCTTAACTATGACACTAATATTCATAAAAAAATAACGGCCAAGGCTAAGATGAAACCAAATTAAGGTTCTTGAGCAAAAACCTCTAGCAAAGCCAATTCAAACAGGTTACCTTTTATATAAATTAAACTTTCCAATTAATTTCCTAAAATTTAGGTTTAGTTCAGTTATATTTATTATGATCAAAAAATTAAGTGCATTATTAATATTATTGTCTACATCACTACATGGATTAGCTGCAATACATATGAGTCCAAGAATTGGAAGCTCCTCTTATAGTGGCCCCCTCGACACACTTATATTAATGATTGTGGGGATTGGAGCTTTATATTTTTATTATAAGTCATTCTTAAAATGGATTAAACGAAAATCAACTGGTGAAAAACCAGAACGTAAACTTGGTCTTGATGACTGGGGCATTACACTTGCAGGATATGTAATTGTATCAATATTTGCATGTGGACCTATATTTGAAATACTACAAAGTATAGGCGACTATCAACTTGTAAGAGACACTTGGTATATTGTATTTATATTTTGTTTTGGATTATTGTTTTTTTTAAGAAGAACCTAAGAAGCTATCTAATATATAAATTAAAAATCCCACTAATAATCAATATTTAGTGGAATTTCTATAGCGAAACATGTTCGACTAACTTAGATACTTCAGTAATGATACTTATAATTAGGACATAGAAAATAGAGAGCGTACAATACTCCCGCGACAATGAGAGTAAGAAAGAATGAAACTAAACATATGATTTTCATTTCAAATGATATATTCGCTTTAATTCCTTTCTCTTGCTCTCTTCTCTTTATAGAAAGATAACCTTTCATATTCCAAAAAGTGAAAAATATAATCGTAATAATTATGAGACAAAGCAAAAGATAGTATTCTGATGTGAAAGGATTATTGATAGCATCATTGCATTTTTGCTTTTCTATTATTTCTGCTTGAGTTAATTCAGTTTTCACTGAAACACCCCATTTCTGACTATCAGGTAGAAAATACTTATATTCACAATAATCTATAAATTTTTCTTTCTGATCACGTCCATCTCCTTTAGTTCCAGAAGATGATGTGTGATTAAGTCTTACTGTAGTTGTCATTTGTCATTTGCCATTTGTATTTAAAAATTTGGAGCAATTATAAATACCAACTTGCTCCAAACTCAATAAACACTATTACAATAAAAAAAGCCCATCTTCCGATGAGCTTTTTATTTAATTAAGATTATCAAATGCATTAGGCTTTAAATTCTGCTAATACAAAGTTTTTTACTATTTCATCAAAATTAGGTTTCAGAAGAGTTGGCTTGCTATTTTTTATAGTTTTATACCAATAACTCGCTGCAACTCCCATGCTAACCAAAGCTAACAATTTCATAGCTCACCTCACTTATTGGGAAGAGTGGAGTTTAAAGTATCATTCGCGTTTGTAGCATTCTAACTCGTTTTAAAGAGGTTTCTGTATATTTTTTAAGCAATGTGTAATAAAAAAGCCCACATCTTTGTGAGCTTTTAAGCTTCAGAATGAAAATATCTTTATATTAATTCGAATCATATTAACTGTGGATTCTATAAATAACATAACAGAAAATAGTTTATTTGTAAGTTCATCCTTTCTACAAAGAATATTCCCCTTCTATTTAAGTTAGTCTTTACACTTAACTTTCAAAATCGCTGCTTTTGTACTCACCGGAATAATCATTCCTGAATTGTAGGCAGTATGATAGTTTACAATTTTGTTATTACTATCTAACTCATCAAAGCCTTTATTCTTACATACTTCTTCCGCCTTAGTGATGAGCTTTGATCGTAAAGCATCCCTTGAACCAAATGCATTGCTTTGAGCATGAAGTTGATAAATTCCAGGATTTATCTCGGCTACGGTAGGTGGAAACATTTGCAGACAACCTGACAACATGAATGCAACTATGCCCAGAATACTTATTAATTTAATCTTTTTCATTTAACTGATCTTCAAAAATAATTAAGCAAAAATAAAGTTTAAAAATGACAATATAATTTCAATACTGTAAAAATCTTTACTCTTTCAAGTAAGCTTTATCCTCATGAGTTTTCTACTCAAGAATAACGATGAGTCTAATCCTAAAAAGACTAGACTCGATTCAAATTAAATTATCAATTTTAGAAATGAAATAATCTGAAAATTAATTCACTAAGCTCTGATTAATCAATGATTCAATTTTTTGAGAAGCAACTGAATTATAGTAAGTACATTCATTCTTTGCTTCTTCAATTGCGCTTTGGAAAGAAATTACATCCTCATAATTATTAAATGAATCAAGTGATCTTTCATAACCTGCAACAATACTATCAATTGAAGTGTTAGGATTCTTTTGCCAATAACCTGAAGCTAATTTATTGTCTATATTCATATAAACTGAAATCGTATAATACTTTGGATCATTTGCCTCGGTATTTAAATAAGCCCACTGTACATTGCCCCATTTTCCAGTAACGGCATTACTTCCAGCTAAAGAAATATAATTTGAAAGGTTATTAACACTAACACCATTAATAAAAGCCAAGCTGTCCGTATTTGTAATTACATAATAAGGTACTGAATAACTTATTCTTTCAACCTGAAAACATTTCGCTCCTGCTGGAAATGTATTTTTCTTGGTTAAAGCTAAAAAATCTTTAAACTGATCACCAATAAGTTTTGGATGAAAAAATACACTTGTAGGAATTTTCTCTGCAAGAAGATTCCAATATACAGCGGTTCTGTCACTTATCCTGACATTTTTTAAATCAATCCAGCGCCCTTTCTCCTCTATAACAATATTTTTTAGACCATCTTTGTTATAAGGGGTTTTTCTAAGTGTCGTTCCATCTTGCGAAGTCGATCTCAAAATATAACGTCTATAACCCAATGGATACTTCGTCTCATCTGGTCTATAAAGGCCATCTGTACTTAACATTAAGCGTCCTATATCTGGTTCTGTACCTTTATCTAACTTAGGATAATCAGCATACCAAATATTTCCATTTCTTGAATTCTTTGTAATCTCAACAAATGTTGTATCAAATTGAATAGATCCCCATTTGTAAGAAGTAGTATTATCAAACTCTGTATTAAGAATTTCATCTTTTGTTGTGGCAACAGTATCGCTACTTCCTCCACCACCACAGCCCACTATAAGAGCTGAAAGTAGAAAAAGAAAAATAGTTTTATTAAGTGTCATCAAATTTACTCTTTTTTATTGAATGGTATAAAATACTTTTAAATATAATAATTTAAAATTTTATTATATGAAATAATTAATTCTCAGCTTTAACTTATTTAATAGCAGACGTGATAATAAAAACTATTAACGGCCCAACCTGCCAAAAAACCCCTCCACCACCATATCCCTTTCCTCCAAACTCTTTGAGCTTAAAATCTGGAACATCAAGCCATCAATTAGGTTTAAAACCAAATTGGCATCGGGCTTTAATGCATGGGTTTCTAAACTAAAAATGAGGTCAAAAATCTCATGAAGTAGCCACCTTCTATACTCAACCGCCATACGGTAAGCGCTCACATACATATGTTTAATTTCAAAAAAGGCTTTAAGCAAAAGGTAATACAGGCTATTAAAGTTAACATGTAAGTTTATAATTTCTTTGAGTTTGTCCTTTGAAGTGCGATAACGGTTTGAGTAAATAATGGCAAGTACTTCTTCTTTCAGCAGGCTTTTTTGAAAAGCAATGCACATTTCAATTAACCGTTCTTTTGAGTGAAAGTAATTATAAAAAGTCGCCTTGGTTATTTTGGCTTCTTTAATAATTAGGTCTACGCCCGTCGTGTGAAAACCGTAAGTAACAAATAGACGTATGGCAGTATGAATAACCTGTAATTTTTTGGAAGAATTTTTTAAATTTTGCATAGTTTTACCGTTATAAATTCTTGTTGTTTCTAAAAGAGAATAAAAAGCCTGTGCCTTTTCTGGGAGAAAAAAAGGCACAGCAAAGCCGTAAAGACTGTGCTTGGCACATCTCAAGTTTTATTGTTGCTAAGTTTTGGTCGTGACGATTTAAAGCCTGAAAAGCCTATAGGCAATCAAACTGCTTTAAAATTTTAAGTTGTGTCGAGATAGATTTTGACAGTGAGTGCCAATAATTTATGAATGTGCATAGCCAACTCCTTCTTTTGGGAGTTCTGCCAAAGCATTATAAATTATGGTGGCAGAACGGAAGCAGGTTGACGGACTGGGTAAGACTCCAGCACACCCGAAGGTGTCCCACTCCCGTCCTACCGCTACGGGAGGGAACGGGGTGTGCACATATAAGTATCCCTCAGAAGGAATAGCTCTGATGTGGTCTTACAAACTCGGTCCGTCAAAACCGACTGGCAATGTAGGCCAGCCCGCAAATGGTAATCTTCAATATTTGAGCTGTCAATGTGAAATTGGCTAGAAATTATTTAATTAATTATTGTTTTTCATTGTATTAGGTACTTTGTCTAAACATTATATAAAGTAATATTGAACACTGTTTTATAAGTACAAGCTCCCGCCTCTATTTTTTTCAAATGTTGTATACGCCAAGTCCCCTTATACGCCTATAAGCTTAACTTAATAAAAATGATTAAGAAGTATTAGATAAATATTGCATTTTTTTTATTAGATAAGCTATTTTTATATGCATAAAGTTGTATATACATGTTAGGTTGTGACTATACATATGAACCATGCATAGCCATAACGCCAAATACGCTTTATCACAAAATTTAATATTGAGAACCGGGCATTTTGTCCGTTTGTTCTCCTCTAAATAAGAACTGACTATTGAGGCAAAACATGGATTGTTTATTTAATAAATCTTTCGAAAAGACGATGAAAGGATTTTATAAACTGGTGTTGGGGGCACCCTTACTCATTACCGCCCAGACAAGTTTTGCCGATTGGATTAAAGATTCTGTTTCTAAAAATGAATCAAAAATTATTCAAATTCGCCATTATATTCACGAGCATCCAGAACTTGGGAACATGGAGTTCAACACTTCAAAATTAGTGCAAAATGAGTTTAAGTCTTATGGGATCAAAGTTCGAAAAGGTTTTGCAAAAACTGGTGTTATTGGGATCTTAAAAGGCGATCTGCCTGGTCCCGTTATGGCATTAAGAGCAGACATGGATGCCTTACCCATCGAAGAAAAAACAAATTTGAGCTATGCAAGCAAAGTAAAAGCACAATATCAGGGTGAGTTACAGCCTGTTATGCATGCATGCGGTCATGACGCACATACGGCTATGCTATTAGGTGCAGCAAAAATACTTGCAGAAAACAAGAATAGACTCGCGGGCACTGTTGTTTTTGTTTTCCAACCTTCTGAAGAAGGAGCTGCTGATTTGGCTGGTTTTAGCCAAGGTGACCAAATCGGCTCAAGAAAGATGATTACAGACGGCGCACTTAAAAAGCCAGAACCTGAAGTCATGTTTGGTATCCATGTCGTTTCAGGTATTCCAAGTGGCAGCATTTTCTATAAAGATGAAGCTATGCTTAATAGTGCTGATGAATTCCGCATTAAACTGACTGGACAGCAAGTGCATGCTTCTATGCCATGGGCTGGTCGAGATCCAATTGTGGCATCTGCTGCCATTATTAATAATATTCAAACGATGATCAGTCGCCGTTCTGATCTTACTAAAGGTATGGCCGTGATAACGGTAGGACATATTTCCGGCGGAACTGCGGCCAACATTATTCCGAGAGAAGTTGATATGGAAGGTACTATTCGTACCAATAACGAAGATATCCGTCAAAATATTCTTCAACAATTGCCTAAAATGGTCACTCATACTGCGCTTGCAAACAATGTAAAAGCTGATATTGAACTCTCGCCTTATGCACCTGTAACTTATAACAATAAAATGTTAACTCAATTAATTTTGCCTACATTAGAAAATACGGTTGGTAAAAATAATTTGCATCGTATGGAGACTAATGCAAGTGCAAGTGACGACTTCGCACACTATGGCAAGCTTATGCCCTCACTTTATATTTCACTCGGTGCGACTCCTAAAAATCAAGATATGAGTAAAGCAGCTCCTAATCATAGCCCAGAATTTATTGTAGATGATGCAACCTTAAAAACAGGTGTTGAGTCTCATATACGTTTTGTTATGGATTATCCTGCTATTGCTAGTCAGGTACAAAAAGCTTGGAGAAATGATAAGAAATAATTTTTATTAGTTAACCGCTTCACTCATTTTATATGGGTGTGAGCGATTAATATAAAAATATTAGATTTCTATTTATTAATCATAATTAAAATTATAAAAACAATGCATAAAAACAATAAATTACAAGAAAAACAATATTAAATTTATTTTATCAAAACAGCTATATTCTATATGAATATATAGTAAAAAATTATACAATATTGATACCTATTTTTTAATGTTATTAATTAATCTCTTAACTAATAAAATAGGTAAAATTGTAATGTATAAATTTTTAGCACTTTCTTTTATTAGTATAGGTCTAGTTGCTTGCAATAAAACTAGTGAGGATTCTGCATTAACTATAAATAATCAGGAATATATGCCGAAACACCAACTAACAGCTAATAAATATATTTATGAATACAACAATATTATTTATAACTTACCTAACAATAATGATCAAAAATCAATCAATTTAAAATTAAAAAAATTATTAAATACTATGCCATCTAATGAAGATAATTTAGCCATTTTAAAAACTAAAAGGAAAATTCTTATTCGTCTGGGTTGCCTTGAACAAGCATATGTCATTACAGAAAAAATGTTAACGAAAGCTAATAATTCCAAGCTTCAAGAAACGCAATGTATTTTCTTAAAACGGATGAAAAAAGATATATCACTTATAAAGCAATGTTATGAAAAAACTGCGTCCAGCTATTTAAACGAAATAAATCTAATTCCTAAAGCACAGTTATGGTACCAATATGCATTATGGGGAAATTATGCGGCAATGTACCACGCTGGTCATAAAGAATATAAGTTTAAGTTACTCGAACTAATTAACTATCATAATAATGAAGATCATCGTTTAACGTACCGACAAATGTATGAAAGCGTAGTGAATCCGTCAATTTTACAAAAAAGAATCGACCGGATTCCTTATAGCCCTGAATGTCGTTAACAACTCTTTAGCCTCCAGATTTTCACCTAAAAATTTTGGAGCATTTACCCATCCATATTTTCATTATCCGAAGCATCATCTTTATTTAAAATACGCCCTTCCTGTTTTGGCCGAATTAATGGTGCTGTTGGTCTCGGATGATGTGCATGCGTATATTGCATACCCGCTCCGGCATATACATCATCGGCGGCAATTTCAGTTTCAAAACGCTCATTGTCCAAATCCCGAATTTCTTCGGTAATTCGCTCTACCTCGTCTTCATCTACACCTAGTTCTTGTAAAATAACGCCCCCAAATTTGATGGCAGACTCAAAAGTTTCACGGATCATGTAGTCTACTTTTTGTTTGACTAAATGTAGTGAATGCTCACGATCATATGAACGAACTAATAATTTCGCTAACGGAAATTCATGAGTCACAAGTTCTACAATTCTATTAGTAGTTTCTTTACTATCTACACATACTACAATTGCTTGTGCAGTTGCGGCTCCAGACGCATGTAGAATATCTAAACGGCAACCATCGCCATAATAAATTTTAAAACCAAATCTTTCAGCATTTCGGATCATGTCGGTATTATTATCAATAATGGTGACGTCTACTCCTCTTGCCAACAATAATTGACTGGTTACCTGCCCAAATCGCCCGAAACCGATCATTAAAACATTACCAGTTAAACCCTCGGCAATATTGATGTTTTCTAATGAAACATTCGCCTTAGATTGAGTAAAACGCTTAAAAATAATACCTACAATTGGGGTTAACACCATTGAAAGTACAACAATAGCAGTTAGGTTTGATTTAATAGTACTATCAATGACTTGTGCACTTAATGCGGCAGAAAAAAGTACAAAGGCAAACTCGCCACCTTGAGCCATCAATAAGGCACGATCTAAGGCCTCAGTATGAGAACTCTTAGTTACTCGCGCGACCATATAAATCATGATGGCTTTAGCAAACATGAGAGCAATTACGCTACTTACAATAAGCTGCCAGTTTTGAGCAACCACTGATAAATCCAGTGACATGCCAACCCCAAGGAAAAAGAGGCCTAACAGGATTCCACGGAAAGGTTCAATATCAGCTTCAATTTGATGCCTAAAGGTAGATTCAGATAGCAACACACCAGCCAAGAAAGCGCCCATTGCCATAGTCAAACCGCTCACTTGCATGAGCAATGCAGCACCCAATACCACCAGCAAAGCGGCAGCGGTCATCACTTCTCTTGCTTTAGCGGCAGCCAAGATTCTAAATAATGGATTAAGTAACCAATGCCCTGCTGCAATCAGACCTGCAATGGCCAATAAACCAATTCCTATATTTTCTAAACGTACCGATGTGCTTTCGACCACATGATTCGGTGCCATAAAAGCAACAATAGCCAGCAATGGCACTATCAATAAATCTTCAAATAATAAGATGGCTACAATTTTTTGCCCGCGAGGCTGAGTTAAGTCACCACGATCGCCCAGTAGTTGCATCACAATAGCAGTCGATGTTAATACAAACCCTGCTGCGCCGATAAAAGCAACTTGCCACGTAAAACCAAATAGCAAACCTACGCCTGTTAATGCCACAGCACAGCTTATGATTTGTAATGTTCCTAGCCCAAAAATTTCCCGTCGTAGACTCCATAAATGTGATGGCTGCATTTCAAGGCCAATCACAAATAGGTACATCACAATGCCCAACTCGGCAATATGTAAGATTGCGGTGGAATCTTGGAAAAATGCAAAACCGAAAGGGCCAATAATCAGACCCGCAATGAGATAACCTAATACCGAACCTAAACCAATACGTTTAAAAATAGGAACTGCAATTACCGCGGCCGCCAATAAAACTACAGGTGCAATCAAGCTAATTGAATGTGCTTCTGAACTCATATACTACTCATCTTTTGATTTATCTTTTTGTATTTATTTAAATTCTCACCTTCTCCTTGCTGTAAATTAAACGTAATGTCCTATATAAAAAATCACGCTTTTCATTCTTAGTAACTTATAAAAAGTACTTTTTAAATATTATTAGGCACCCTCTACAACTAGTTAAAAAGACCAATAACCTTATATAGATATACAAAAGAATCTAAAGGAATACCTTTAGATTCTTGTCATTATTTTACTTAGCTTTATAGGTAAACTTAATTAAAGCCCCTGGGTTTTCCAACTGGTTTGTAACGGAACCATCATCTTTTTGAACATTACCTTCCGGGTCAGTTAAGACATATAAAGTATTCCCTTCAGGGTTTGCAATAACATCACGATAGCGATTGTTACTCTTGAACATTGGAATAGCATCATCATAGGTCGTGCTATATGTCTGATCCATCTTAATACGGAAAATAACCCCACGTTTTAAAGATGGAACAAGCAAAGTATTTTCCCAACCTGGAATTGCTTTTTTACCGCCCGTATAAACATAAGCCGAAGATGGAGCTACCGTTGGCCAGCAGATATAAGTCATATCGCCACACATCGGGTCGTTATAGTTATAAGTATCCTGAACGGTAAATAAGGTCTTCAAAGGTGCAATAAAGTTTTTACCAGTCCATTCAGACTCTTTTGTTACTGGAACACCCGCCGCTACTTTAATGCCGTTTTGTCCTAAATCTTTAATTTGAGATTTATTGGTTGCGGCTGAATAGTTTGCATAGGCATAACCACTGTCATCTTTATAGCCTGCCACATTAGGCCAACCGTAGTTCCCACCCTTAACAACCAAATTAATTTCATCGTCAGAATTTGGGCCTTGCTCAGCTTGTAAGAGCTTACCATTTGGTGCAAATGCCAAACCTTGTGGGTTACGATGACCTAATGTGTAAACATGACTTGTAACACCATTAAAACTTGGGTTATCACGAGGGATACTACCATCCAAATTTAAACGCAGGACTTTACCAGAATAGGCATGGAAGTCTTTATTCTTTAATTCTTGTTGGGTTGGAAGACTTTGGGCATAGTTAGGCTCAAACAAATACGTTAACTGGTTATGGCCTTGGTCACCTAAAGTGTAATAAATCTTATGGTCTGGTCCAATCACTAAACGACCAGCCTGATGGTC
Organism: Acinetobacter sp. OYA S30; assembly: GCF_033599315.1. NCBI lineage: Bacteria > Pseudomonadati > Pseudomonadota > Gammaproteobacteria > Moraxellales > Moraxellaceae > Acinetobacter > Acinetobacter sp. OYA S30. Next base: position 24,889 of record NZ_JAWVAV010000033.1, on the reverse strand, counting down.
TTTAGAAGAAGGTAACCCTGCTAATAAATCAACTGGGTTTTGCAAGGTATCTGTTGATTTATTATAGGTGTATCTTCTAATAATTGTCTGATTTGGAGAGTTCTTGTCTGTTGCCTGAGGATTTTTAAAAGTTCCAGAGATATAAATATATGGGTTATTTTTAAAATCAGGATGGAATGCAAAACCTAACAAGCCGTTTTGTGCATGCGGATCATTAATAATACCAGGTACTTGAAATACTGTTTTAACTGCACCTGTTTCCGGATTTACTCGTAAGATTTTGCCTGTCACAAGTTCAGTCAACCAAATCTGGTTATCTGGCCCCCAGACTAAAGCATGAGGTTTATTTAAATTTGATAAAAGAACCTTTTTTTCAAAATTTTCAGTTTTTGCTTTTGCAAATTGCGCTGGAGTTAAGGGTACATCAGCCAATGCACTAGACATTGTAAAAAGCTGGACCGAACCTAAAAAAGCAATGTTTAGTAATAAGTGTTTATTCATAATTTTCACCGTATTCAAAGTTAATGCTTTCGTTTTTAGCACTTTAGTCTGTAGTTAAACTTTCATTATTATGAAATTATCAAAAACCGAATAAAATCCATATTAATGAGACACACTATCTCAAAAATGACTTAATCTTGAGTTGAAGACCAAATCTCATTAAGAACAAATTCACTTGCCTTGAATATTATTCAAAACCGGGTCTTTCATTAATAAGTGTTTCGAACTCCTCCGATAAAAAATCTAATAGTGCTCGAACGCTTGGCAATAGTCCTTTTCGCGAGGGGTAAACTGCATGCATAATGCTATTTTTTAATTCCCAATTTGGCATTAAATTAATTAATTCACCACGCTCAATTTCTTTATAAATCAGGGCAAAAGGTAATTGAGCAATCCCAACTCCTCTTAATACCGCATCTCGTACACCAATCATGTCGTTCACAATCAAACGTGGTGTTTGTATAACTTTTTCAGTTTTACCATTCTCTCGGCTGTATAGTGTCCATATACTTTTTTGTTCCGAGTTACCTAACCCAATTGAAGGATAACCACATAGATCTAATGGGGTTTCGGGCATACCATGTTGCTGGACCAGCTCACAATGCCCCACTATACATTGCGGATTTTTTGCAAAAATCTTCATGACCTGATCGGAATCTTCCAAGGGCGGAAATCTAATTCTTAATGCGATATCTATTCCGTCATTTAACAGATCAATATTTTTATTGGTTACTTCAAGATGAATATTAACTTGGGGATACAACCTCATAAATTTTGAAATCATATCTGCAATGTGATCATATAACCATGCAGGCGGGCAACTGACTCTTATTACCCCACAAGGTTCTGCCTGATTTCTTTCAATGACTTGCTGTGCAGCTTCTGCACCTAAAATCATATTTTGACATTGATGATAGTATTCTCGTCCTAACTCGGTTACATCAAATTGACGAGTATTTCTATTGATTAATCTTACCCCTAACCTTTCTTCTAATAATAAAATGCGGCGGCTTAACTTAGATTTTGGAATATCAATTTCGCGACTAGCAGAAGCAAACCCTCCATGTTGTACAACTTTTACAAAATAATAAAGATCATTTAAATCTGTTTTCATGCAATTACCACTGTTTCAATTTTAGGATTCTTTAGCCTAATTTTGTGTAGTTCCGTCCTTTCTCACTTAATTATATAGTTCATAAGTGACCAAACTTATGGCACAAAAATAATATTTGTATTATTTAATTATATTTAATAAAGGTGAAAAAAATGACTAGTGAAAACATCCGTGACCCAAAACAAGATCATCTTTTAACTCCAGAAAACTCTGCTTTTATTGTCATTGATTATCAACCGGTTCAAGTAAACTCAATTGCTTCGATGGATCGTCAACTGTTAATTAATAATATTGTAGGCACGGCAAAAGCTGCCATTGTTTATAATTTGCCAATTATCCATTCAACCGTAAATGTTAAGACTGGTTTAAATAAACCACCGATTCCACAATTGAGTAAGGTTTTGAAAGATTACCCTACCTATGACCGTACAAGTATTAACTCTTGGGAAGATACCGAATTTAAAGAAGCCGTAAAAGCAACAGGCCGTAGAAAACTCATTATGACAGCGCTTTGGACTGAAGCTTGCTTAACGTTTCCTGCACTAGACGCCCTAGCTGAAGGATATGAAGTATATGTTGTGGTAGATGCTGTAGGTGGTACTTCTGTTGCAGCGCATGAAGCTGCTTTACGTCGTATTGAACAAGCAGGCGGCAAAATGATCAGTGTTGCTCAGTTATTCTGTGAACTGCAACGTGATTGGAAACGTTCAGAAACTGTACCTCAATTTATGAAATTATTTATTGAGACTGGTGGTACAGCGGGTATCCAATTCTCTTACGACAAAGCTGAATAAAAGTTTTGTATTGTCCCTATTCAAAGGATACACATCAAAATGAGTGCTGTTTATTTAGTAGTGGGACTTCGAGCAAAACCAGAAAAGATTGATCAGGTCAGAAGTGATCTTATTGAAGTGGTAGCTCCATCCCGCAAAGAAAGCGGCTGTATCACTTATGAATTATTCCAAGATCAAAATGATCCTAGTCTATTTATATTTTATGAACATTGGGCTAGTGAAAAAGATCAGGAACATCATCATAATTTTGGACCACATATCCAAAACTTTCAAAAAGAAGGCATGGGTAACGTTGAAAAAATAGAATTTTTTCATCGGCTTCAAGCGTTGGTTTAATATCAATTTAAATTATTAAATTTTTAATCTTTTGTACCTCCTTTTAAGGAGGTACTTTTATTTAAAATAAAGAAAGACCGTCAATTTTTTTATTGAAACCCCTTCGTTAAGAGCTTTTTATTTAGCTTGCATTATTTCCATTTTTATTTATGATTGAGTAATCACTCAATTATTTTATTTGTATATGGCTCGTCCTCGTAGTGAAGATAAACGTAATGCAATTTTAAGCGCTGCTATCGAAACATTGGCAGAGCTTGGCGAGCGTGCGTCTACCTCAAAAATTGCCAAAGTTGCTGGCGTAGCAGAAGGTACTTTATTTACCTATTTTAGTAATAAAGAAGAACTGCTTAACCAATTATATCTTTCACTAAAGGCTGAGTTACGTCAGGTGATGATGCTTAGTTACCCCACTAACGCTGACCTGCAAACACAAATGTCGCACATTTGGCAAAGCTATTTGGACTGGAGTTTAGAAGCTCCCCTTAAACGTAAAGTGATGGCGCAGCTTTCAACATCGGAACAAATTACTGAGCAAAGTAAACAAATTGGTATGCAAACCTTTTGTGATTTTACTCAAAACATTCAAGAACGTATTAACGATGGCAAATTAAGAGATTACCCGCCGTTATTTATTGCTTCAATTTTAGGTGCGCTTGCCGAAGTTACACTTAATTTTATTGCCCAAGACCCTTCTCAAGCCGAGCGTTACCGCAAATCTGGTTTTGAAGCCTTTTGGCATGCAGTTTCAATATAGATTAAAGTAAGGATGCACGGCGTCCTTATTTTTGAATGGATTAATGAGTGAGTAAATACTCATTTAAATAAATCAAAATAAGCACTTAACCCAAGTTCTTATTTGCACATTAGGTTTGTTCCAATAAGGAAAAATAAGATGACTATTTCAAATACAACAGACTTATCTTCTCCCCTAATGCCATCTCAACAACACAATGGCAAATTTAGAAATACACGTCCAAACCAACACAAGCCTTCTTTTGGCAAAACGCTTCAACTCATGTGGAAGTTTCTATTTAACAAACCCAAAGATACCGTTCCAGACAGAGAAATTCCTGTTTTAAGTTTGTCAAAAGAACAATTATTAAGTGCGCCTGACCGCTCTCTATTTCGTTTGGGCCACTCAACCATTTTGTTAAAACTGCAAAATGAGTTTTGGTTAACCGACCCTGTTTTTTCGGAGCGTGCCTCACCTTTTCAATGGATTGGTCCAAAACGTTTTCACCAACCACCGATTAGCATTGCAAACTTACCACCCATTAAAGGCGTGATTTTGTCGCATAACCACTACGACCATTTGGACTATCACGCGGTTATGCAGCTTAACGATAAAGTTGAGCATTTCTTAACACCACTTGGTGTAGGCGACACCATTATTAAATGGGGAATTCCAACAGAAAAGGTTCAGCAGCTCGACTGGTGGGACACCACCCATGTAGATGGACTCGAACTGGTGGCTACCCCTGCCCATCATTTTTCAGGCCGTGGAATGGGTGATAGCAATGCGACGCTTTGGGCGTCGTGGGTGATTATTGATAATGACTTACGTGTATTTTTTAGCGGTGACACGGGATATTTTGACGGTTTTAAAGAGATTGGACATCGTTACGGTCCTTTCGATCTGACCATGTTAGAAACTGGTGCTTACGACCCCGAATGGCCCGATGTTCATATGCAACCAGAGCAAACTTTACAAGCTTATATCGATTTAAAAGGACGTCATTTGTTGCCTGTGCACAATGGTACTTTCGACTTGGCACTTCATGCTTGGGACGACCCTTTTGAACGTATTGTCGCTTTGGCTCAACAAAATAATTTAGCGATTAGCACACCGCAAATGGGTGAATTATTGAACTTAGAGGAACCAAATATTGAAAATTATTGGTGGCGTTCGTAAGTTTTCCGATAATTTTTTAAATTATTTATCCTATTAAATTTCAATTTAAAGGTATTTAAATTCAGTTAAATACCCTATACATCTAGCCTCAATACTACTTCCAAATAAAACTAGGACAAACTTTATCTTAGTTTTATTGTTGACTTAAAACGCAGACTACATTAGTCTGTGTTTATAGTTGATCAATTATGAAATTAAATGGCTTATATCACTAGTAGCGTCGAGTATGCGATTCACTGTCTTCTTTTTCTTGTGAACAATGAAGACAAACCTTTGAGTAGTAAGGATCTTGCTGAATTACAAGGAGTCTCTCCGAGTTTTATGGCCAAGATTTTTCCCAAACTTGAAAAGGCAGGTCTGGTTGTTGCTCAAGAAGGTGTTCGCGGCGGCTATTTACTGGCTCGATCTGCCCACGAAATCAGTTTTTTAGATATCGTGAATGCAATCGAAGGTGAAAAACCGCTTTTTGAGTGCCAAGAAGTGCGTGGTAAATGTGCAGTCTTTAACAATGTCCCGCCAGATTGGGCAACCAGTGGTGTGTGTGCAGTACATGCTGTCATGCTACAGGCCGAAAAAGCTATGCGAGACGCTTTAGGTGCTCATACACTTGGCGATATTGCAGACCGTTTTGGCCGTTATGCCCCCGACGTATTTTTTAGTGATGTAAATGGTTGGATCAATGAACGCATTGAAGGAAGAACAGCAAAAATGCGGAAAAGTAAAATATCGCGGGATACTCCCGACTAATGAGCTAATAAGCCTCAAATACTAAAGTAAAACATCCCTAATCCGTTTTAAACGCCTTCTCAGATTTTTTCGGACAATCAGAGAATGGATTCGCTCACCCTAAATTTTGTGATGAGCTGGAACGTGTTGTCCGAAAAATCTATCAAAAGGATAATCCAATGAGTAAGCGTATTATTATTGCTGGTTCTGGCTTTGCAGGTTTATGGGCTGCACTCGCGGCACAAAGAGCAATTCACTTAGCATCGCAAGAACAAAACGTTGAAGTAATGATGGTTTCCCCTAGCCCAAATGTCGGGATTCGTCCTCGTCTTTATGAAGCCGTGCTTGAAAACATGAACCCTGATATTTCAGAGTTATTAAGCGTGGTTGGGGTTAAATTTCTGGCAGGTTGGGTAAATAAAATTAATGGCGATCAACAAACAATTGAGGTTTCAACCACCGATGGCAGCAAACAAACTTTAAGCTATGACCGTTTTATTCTGGCAACCGGAAGTACGACTTTTATGCCCCCTATACCGGGTCTAAAAGAATATGGATTTAGCGTAAATACATTAGAAGATGCTGAAAAACTGGACCAACATCTTAAAAATTTAGCCAACAAACCTGCAAATACAGCCCGTAATACTGTAGTCGTTGCTGGTGGTGGTCTTACTGGGTTAGAAACTGTGACCGAAATGCCTGAACGTTTGCGTAGCATTTTAGGTGAAACTGATGTCCGTGTGGTTTTGGTTGATTCCTCAACAGACATTGGTGCAGCAATGGGCGACCAAGCTGCTACTGTTATTCGAGAGGCCCTTAACGAACTCGGTGTTGAAGGAAAAGCTGGGCTAAGAGTTACTGCGCTAGATGCCACTGGCGTAACGCTTTCTAACGGCGAAAAAATTGAAACAGAAACCGTGATCTGGACTGCCGGCATGCGGGCTAACCCCCTCACTTCTCAAATTGCTGGTGAAAAAGATAATTTAGGCCGTTTGATTGGGGATGCTTATTTACATGCACCTGAAGCAAAAAACATTTTTGTGACTGGCGATACTGTAAAAGTTCCAACCGATGATTTAGGCAATTTTAATGTGATGTCGTGTCAGCATGCTATGAGCTTAGGCCGTGTGGCGGGTTACAACGCTGCGGCAGAATTGGTTGATTTACCACTTCATCCATACAGCCAACCAAAGTATGTCACTTGTGTTGACTTAGGTTCTTGGGGCGCACTTTATACTGAAGGTTGGGATCGACAAGTTCAATTTGTGCGTGAAGAAGCGAAAAAAATTAAACAGGAAATTAATACTGTTTGGATTTATCCACCAGTTGCAGACCGTGAAGCAGTTTTTGCAATAGCAAACCCTGATTTTGTGATTGTTCCTTAAGCTTAATTTTTTACACCAATCCATTTATTTAAAACCCTAAAAGCAAGCCCATCGCTGTTTTGCTTTTAGGGTTTATATTTGAATCATTAAATTATGACTTTTCTAGCTCTTCTATTATCGCTAAAGCTGTCTTTTTAGCTGAAAACGGGTTTTGCCCCGTAATTAACTTACCGTCTTGAACGACATACGGTGCAAAAGGAATAAAAGCCTTTTCATAACGAGCACCATATTCTTTCGCTAACTCTTCGGCATTATATGGCACTTTTTTTGCCACCCCTGCCAAAACTTCTTCACTCCATGCAAAGCCTGTTAACTTTTTGCCTTTTATAAGTCGTTCGTCATTGGAAAGTCTGACATTGAGCAAGCCACAGTAGCCATGACAAACACTCGAAACAATACCGCCTTTTTCATAAATATTTTTGGTGATTTCTTGCAGTTCAGGGTTATCTAAAAAATCCCACATAACACCGTGACCACCCGTATAGTAGATCACATCATAATCTTGCCAATTAATATCGGAAGGCTTAAAAGTATTTGCCAGCAGCGTAATAAAAGCTTGATCTTTTTCTCGGTCTTTAACTGATTTATCTGCCACTAAAGGCACAAGCGATTTTGGTTCAATTGGAGTTTTTCCACCATTTGGGCTGACAATATCTTGCACATAACCTTGCTTTTCAAACTCATCATAAGCATGAGTGAGTTCGCCTAACCACAGCCCTGTTGGTTCATCGAAATTCTTATAGCGTGAAACATTGGTCACGACATGTAATATGCGTTTAGACATTTTCTCACCTCATTCTTCATATTTATAATTCTATCTTTTATCTATCACAACATAGAAAGCTGTTACTGAAAGTGTGCGCTTAGTAAAGTTATGAACCTTGCTTTTACATTACTATAAGTCTAAAGTTAACTTTAATGTCAATAGAGTATGTGGCTATGAATATTAGCGAGTTATCAAAACTAAGTGGTTTAAGTACCCCTACAATTCGTTATTATGAGCAAATCAAACTCTTGCCTAAAGCGAAAAGAAAATCGAATGGCTACCGTGAATATACCGATAACGATTTGAAACAACTTTCTTTAATTCAGCAAGCTCAGCAAGTCGGGTTTTCTTTAGCAGAAATTAAATCATTTTTACCGTCAAAGGTAACTACTTGGAACCATGACGCACTCATCCAAACACTTGAATCTAAAATTCAGGAAATAGAGCTTTTAGAACAGAAGCTAAAAGTCAGTAAGCAAAACTTACGTACTATGATTGAAGCAATTAATAACAAACCCGATGAAATTACCTGTGAAGAAAATGCCGAACGCCTTATGAACCTCTATTACGATAAATCAAAAACGCCGTAAACCTATAGAATTCTATTGACCTTAAAGTACACTTTAAACATACGATTGATTACAGGTGATAAATGAGGACCTGTGATGTTTAAAGTGTGGAATTTTCAACGTTGGTTAAGCATTATTTTTGCCATTCTTTTATCTACAAATGTGGTTTATGCCGCAGGTTCAGATAAAGCTCAAAGCCTTGCAAAAACGAATGGAAAAATTTTAGTCGTCATGACTAATCACTCGGCTTACCCTTCCCGTTTGGATAAAACAGGACTTTGGTTGACTGAACTCACCCATTTTTATGATGTTGCATCAGCTGCTGGCTATGAAATGGATTTTGTAAGTCCTTTAGGCGGTCAAGTGCCGTTAGATGAGCGTAGTTTAAAGTCTATTTACTTAGACAAATCCGCTCGTCAGCATTTAGCTGACCCAGCATTTATGCAGAAGTTGAAAACGACATTGGCTCCGAACACGATTAATCCTACCCAGTACAAAGCCATTTACTATACGGGTGGACACGGTACCATGTGGGATTTCCCAAACAATAAAGCTTTGCAAAACATTAGCGAACAGATCTATCGCCAAGGTGGGATTGTTTCAGCGGTCTGTCACGGCGTAGGTGGTTTATTACCTCTACAGAATGAAAATGGTAAACCACTAATTGCGGGTAGAACTGTTACTGGTTTTGCAAATATTGAAGAAACTTTATCTGGTATTAAGTCTCAAGTTCCATTTTCTTTACAAAACGGACTCATTGAACGTGGAGCAAACTACAAACAAGCATTTATTCCATTTACCTCGTATGTGGTTTCAGACGACAGAATTATTACTGGACAAAACCCACAGTCGAGTAAAGAAATTGCTGAAGCAGTCCTTAAGCGTTTAAGTACCATTCAATAAATTGATAACATATTCATATTAAAAAGCCAATTACAGATTAACTCTCTAATTGGCTTTTCTTTTAAGTAATAATCAGTGGATCTGAACCCGGCAGCTCAGTCACTAGTTTATAACCCATCAGTTTTGCAGGCGTATATGTACCGCCTTTAACGGTATTGTTGAGTAAATAATTCACCACAGTCAGTGACCCATTTACGGTAAGGCTATAAGCGTTTTCAGTTTGGATACGGGCGGTTTTTATTTCACCACGTGAATTTCTTGCTTCACCCCAAACATAGGTGGGTACTTTCGCGCGGAGTTCCTCATTTGGTCCAACAACCGTTTTTTCAATACGCGATTTAATAAACTTTTGCACGGCATTGAGTTTTAATACAGGGCGGAAGCAGTTCATCATTTTCGCACCAAAAATCATTTTGGGAGGCGCAGGAACAAATACTTCAATGTTTGGAATACCCGTTGTATAAAACGCTGTAGATACATCTCCCCACGGAACGCTCATAGCACTTTTTTTACCATCACCGAAATCGATAGTACGGACATAATGTGCTAATGGAACAGTGGTAATTTTTCCGTCTTTACGAATTTTGCCGCCTTCGGCCATACCTTCTGTACTTGTTTTTGCAGTACCTGGTGAAAGCCCTGTTTTTGAATCAAAACCAAGCGCCAAATGGGTCGCATCTGGCAGAGCTTCTTTGAGCGCAGCGGCAACGCAATCTGTCGGAATCACATCAAAACCAACACCTGGACAAAGCACAACATCGGCTTTTTCGGCTTGGCTGTTAAGTGACTGTGCCAACTCAAATACTGAGATTTCGCCCGTAATATCTAGATAGTGAGCACCTGCCTTTATACAAGCTTCCATCATGGGTTTCGATGTCGCGGAAAATGGCCCTGCACAGTGCATGATCAGTTTAAAGCCTTTGAGATGTTCACTTACCGCATCCACGTTATCGAGCCCAAAAGCCTTATAACCAAGCCCCAACTCTTGAGCAAGTGCTTCAACCTTAGCTTTGTTACGACCAGCCAAAGTTGGTTTTAGACCTTGGCGTACAGCTTCACGAGCGATTAACTCGCCCGTGTAGCCATTTGCTCCATAAATTATCCAGTTTGAATCGTTAGGATTTGCCATAACATAACTCACTTATTAAGAAGCAAATGAATAGTCATGCATGCCTTTTTTGTATTGGCGGGTACGGCATGACATAGCTGATTGTTGCAAAATTAAAGCCCAAGCTGGTGAAACATTTGGTTTTGTTTTTTTACCTGCGCTTAAATTACGTAACTGGAATTTGACCACAGCCATATTGGCAAGTGAAGCCAATGTTTTATTTTCCCATGTAATTGGTTTGAGTTCAGGTGAAATATTTTGGCCTTGTTTCCAAGCATTTGGCAAATTAGGTTCAATGGCTAAAGCTGTGGCAATACCGACCATATCTACACCACTTTCAATTACTTTTTCTGCCACTTGTTTACGGCGTATCCCACCTGTCACCATGACAGGCATTTTGGCAACTTTACGAATCTCTTGCGCAAATTCTAAAAAGTAAGCTTCACGAGCAAGTGTACGGCCATCACGTGCTTGACCTTGCATTGCAGGTGCTTCATAGCTACCGCCTGAAAGTTCAACCAAATCGACTACATGCTCATTTAGCATTTTAACCACTTGTTGAGCATCTTCAGCGCTAAACCCACCACGTTGGAAATCGGCTGAATTTAGTTTCACTGCAACAGTAAACTGAGGCGAAACTACTTTACGAACAGCTTTAACAATCTCAATTAAAATGCGAGCGCGGTTTTCTAAAGAACCACCCCATTGATCTTGGCGTTTATTACTCAGTGGAGAAAGAAACTGGCTTAATAAATAACCATGCGCTGCATGAATTTCTACACCTGTAAATCCTGCTTTTTCACCTAAACGCGCCGTGTTTGCAAAACGCTGAATCACCTCTGCAATCATAGATTCAGTCATTTCAATTGGCGTGTTGAAGCGATTTGACATTTTGCCAAGATCAAGTGAAATAGCTGATGGTGCCCACGTCTGCTGACCAAGATTGGCTTGCATTTGGCGACCCGGATGGTTAATTTGAAGCCACATCTGAGCGCCTTTTGAGCGCCCAATTTGTGCCCATTTTTTAAAAGTATCTAGATGCTTTTCATCTTCAAGCACTACGCCGCCCGGTCCAGTCATCGCTCGGCGGTCTACCATTACATTTCCGGTAATGATTAGACCTACGCCACCATTTGCCCAAGCCTGATATAAACGCATTAATTCTTCTGATGGTGCATGGTTTAAATCAGCCATGTTTTCTTCCATTGCTGCTTTAGCAATACGGTTAGGAACATATGAGCCATTTGGGAATACTAATTTTTCGAACACTTTCATTGGTATGACCTCATTCAGTATGACTTTACTTTAAGATTAAAGCTAACTTTAATGTCAATACCTTTTATTATTCCTATATTTATTACTTTCAATTTCAGTAATTTATAAATAAAAAAGAGGCACTTAACGCCTCTTTTTTAAAGTTTGAATGTTTTTAATTATTCACGAATAAAGGCCAATAAATCAGCATTAATCACTTCATGGTTTACGGTTAACATACCGTGAGAAAAACCTGGGTAGATTTTGAGTTGGCTATTTTGAAGTAACTCAGCAGATTTTACGCCAGAAGTTTTATACGGCACGATCTGGTCGTCGTCACCATGCAACACCAAAACAGGAACCGTGATTTTCTTTAAATCTTCGGTGAAGTCAGTTTGTGAGAATGCCACAATACCATCGTAATGTGCTTTTGCACTACCCGTCATACCCTGACGCCACCAGTTCGAAATGATACCTTCAGATGGTTTCGCATCTGGTCGGTTAAAACCATAGAACGGGCCAGATGGAAGATCACGGAAAAATTGCGCACGGTTTGTGAGTACTTGATTTTGAAGGTCATCAAAAACTTCTTTTGGTAAACCTTCGGGATTATTTTCAGTTTTAACCATTAGTGGAGGAACTGCACTCACAAGGACTGCTTTGTTAACATTTTCCTGACCATGACGTGCAATATAGCGGACTACCTCGCCACCACCAGTTGAGTGTCCAATATGAATTGCATTTTTAATATCGAGATGTTTAACCACTTCTGCAACGTCATCTGCATAGTGGTCCATATCATGACCATCCCACACTTGACTTGAGCGCCCGTGCCCACGTCTGTCATGAGCAACTACGCGGAAACCTTCTTTAAGGAAAAAAAGCAATTGTGTGTCCCAATCATCTGAACTTAAAGGCCAACCGTGATGAAAAAATAAAACTTGGGCATCGCGTGGCCCCCAGTCTTTATAGAAAATGTCTACGCCATCTTTTGTGGTTACATATCCCATCTTTGTACTCCTGCTGAAAATCTGCTTCTAGATTCGTTATAAAGGTATGAATATTTATCGTAAGATTAAAGTTAGCTTTAAGGTCAATAGCCTCAATCTTATTGTTAAAATAAAATTTATATGAAGACTCTACTGTACTCTGTATCTTTTTAATCTTTAATTGTTTTTTATTTTATTTCTTTTAAATGTCAAAGACTTTACAGCTAGAAATTAAAGTCTTGACTTTAAAGTGAACTTTAACCTTATAGTGCCGACATTGGCTATAAATTAACACGTCTTGATAAAGACAACGGTAGCTACGCGGTCAATTAATGTAAAGGTGAACTCCAATGAATATAAAACAACAATTTACTGAGGTTGAATTTGGACAACAAAAAATCAAAGTACCCAAAGGTGGTTATTATGACCGTTTTAGAATGAATCCCGATTTAGATGAAGTCGCTCAAGACCCTGCTGCTGGCAATATCGACTTTTTCCGTCATATTCCTAAAAAATTAGTTGAATCAAGAGTTGGACCTGTTTGGGCACCGAACTTTTATTATCGTAGTGCAAATGTTCAGCTATTAATGCTTGCTCCCATTAAACAGATTAAGGCAAAACTTCCTGATGCTTTAACGCCCTTACAACCATTTCCTGGTTATGGGTTAGTCGCCGTCACTTTTTTCTCTTATTCGGTTTGTGACAATGACCCGTATAACGAGGTGTCGATTGCGATTGTTGTACGCAAACCCAAGGCTCGTGGGCCTCACATCGCAGAGTTAATGAAATCGATGCGTCAACGCCACTTTCATGCACATGTTTTAGCTTTGCCTGTAGATACAGAAATTGCTAGAGTCCGTGGTGTATATGGTTACCAGTTACCAAAATGGTTAACAAAAATTGATATCAGTATTAGTTCAAAAGAGGTTCAAGCCAAAATTTTCGATGTTAATGGAAAATTGGATTTAAGTTTAAAAACTGCTGTTCCTACTTTAAAACGTGTCGATTCTGAAACACATATTAATAAAGCAACCATGCTACATATAGTCGATGGAAAATGGCATCAAACAGATGTTCAATCAAACGTTCTTTCTTTTGCGCAAAAGCTTTTTCCAAAGAAAGTACAATTTGTGAAAAATGAAGGCCCTTTGACAAAGTTGCTAAATGAACTTGGCGCTTCAAAAATTCTCCGCTTAGATGTTATTCAAGATGCCCAAGCAGTCCTTAATTTGCCTACTCCGTTATAAATCTATTCTTCGAGATATAAAAAGAGACCAACTCGTGGTCTCTTTTTATTTTTTAGATCGCTTCTCTGGTCATCTCACCATTAACCAGTCTTAAAATCTGCAACGGGTTGCTGTCTTTTAAGGCTTCCGGCAATAAACTTTGCGGATAGTTCTGGTAACACACAGGGCGCAAGTAACGGTCAATGGCCAAGGTTCCAACTGAGGTGCCTCGTGCATCTGAAGTGGCTGGGTATGGTCCACCATGTACCATCGCATCACAGACCTCAACACCTGTTGGGTAGCCATTTATAAGTAATCGCCCAGCTTTCTCTTCTAACACCGGAACCACATCTACAAACTCGGTTAAGTCAGCTTCATCGGCAATTAAAGTCGCAGTTAGTTGCCCATTCATGCTTTGTAGTGCCTGAATGAGTTGGGCTTTATCTTCAACTTCAATGATGACTGTGGTTGGCCCAAAGATTTCTTCTTGTAAAAGCTGGTCACCTGCCAGTAAAAGCTCAACATCAGCTTTAAACAGTTGCGGCTGCGCCTGTTTGCCTTTTTGAGTATTGCCTGCCAAATGCTTAATACCTTGATGCTCAGTTAAATGCTCAAGACCAGCGGTATAACTTTTTAAGGTGCCGGCATTGAGCATAGTCTGCGCAGGCTTAGCCCCCATAATGTCGGTCAGCTTGCTAATGAGCTGACTAAATTCAGCTGATTTAATTCCCAAGATTAAACCCGGATTAGTACAGAACTGACCACAGCCTAAAACCACTGAGTCGGCTAAGTCCTGTGCAATTTTTTCCCCACGGTTTTTTAAGGCTTCTGGTAACATCAGCATCGGATTAATACTGCTCATTTCAGCAAACACCGGAATCGGTTGTGGACGGGCTGCGGCCATATCACATAAAGCTCGTCCACCACGTAATGAACCGGTAAAACCCACAGCCTGAATTAAAGGGTGCTTAACCAGTGGTTCACCCACGCCATTACCGTAGATCATGTTAAATACACCTTTAGGCATATTTGATTTTTCTACGGCACGCTCAATTGCCTGCGCTACAAAGTCTGCTGTCGCCATATGTCCACTATGGGCTTTCACCACTACAGAGCAACCTGCTGCCAGTGCCGAAGCAGTGTCACCCCCCGCAGTTGAGAATGCTAAAGGAAAGTTACTTGCCCCAAAGACCGCAACAGGGCCAACACCGATTTTAATCTGACGCAGGTCTGGGCGAGGTAAAGGCTGACGCTCTGGTAAAGCAGTATCAATACGGGCACCTAAAAAATCACCACGGCGCAACACCTTAGCGAACAGGCGCATTTGCCCACTGGTCCGGGCACGTTCACCTTGTAAGCGTGCAAGTGGCAAAGCGGTTTCCTGTGAGACAATTTCAAGAAAATCTGTACCTAAAGCATCGAGTTCATCTGCAATGTTTTCTAAAAAAACAGCACGCTGTTCAGGAGACGTATGGCGGTAAGTCTTAAACGCTTGACTGGCTGCTTCACAGGCCTGATTAATCTCTTGCTCGGTTGCATGGTGAAACTCATAAGGCAGAGCTTCACCAGTCGTAGCATGAATGCTTTTTAATAAGGTTGTACCTTGTGCGCTGCGTGAACCGCCAATAAAGTTGTGTCCAATGACCATTTTTATATTCCTTAGAGAGTAATAACTGAACCGACCGGTAATTCGGGTTGCATATGAGCAAGTTTGTTTTTGAGTGGATGGCCGAACTCTTTCATTTCAATTTCAAACTCATCGTTGACTTGCGCTTGAATACCGTCGGCAAAAGACAAAGTGGCTGTACCGAAGTAGTGAATATGAACATCCCCTGCTTTTAAAAATTGTTGATACTTAAAGTGGTGATATTCCAGATTTGCCAAGCTATGGCACATATTGTCCTCACCCGACAAAAACTCTTTTTCCCAAATAATTTGTCCATCACGGCGCAAGCGGCTGGTTCCGACTAAATGTTTTGGTAACTCGCCCGTCCGTAAAGCTGGACCAAAACTGCAAAAACGCAATTTTGAATGGGCCAGATATAAATAGTTACGGCGCTCCATCACGTGATCAGAATATTCATTGCCCAGCGCAAACCCGATTCGGTAAGGCTTTAAGTCTTCGCCAATAACATAGAGGCCTGCGATTTCAGGTTCTTCGCCGCCGTCTTCAGCAAATGGAGGTAAAGGCAGCTCTGCTCCCGGTCTTACCACAATTGAACCATCGCCTTTATAAAACCATTCTGGCTGTGCCCCGATCTGACCTTCTGCTGGACGCCCCTTTTGTAGACCCCATTGAAATATTCGCATGGTGTCAGTCACCGAGCTGTCATCGCTTAAATTTTGTTGATGCATTTTGTCGCGTGCAGATGCAGAACCTAAATGGGTTAAACCTGTACCGGAAATTAAGCAGTGCGTTGGATCTGGATGATCTAAAGGCGGCAATACCTTTAAGTCTGCTAATAAAGATGAATAATCATAAGTTTCTGATTCAAACCCTAATGTCTCAACTTGTTGCTCTAACGAAACTTTATTGCGGATTGCTAAAAGTGCTAAATCACGAACTGATTGAATATCTTTAACCGGATATACCATGTTGCCTTCTACTTTCGCGACGGCACGTTGATTTGCACGATTCTCAAATTGAATAATTTGCATGTTTTATTCCTTACAAAGGCTTTTGAATATTCACTGTTTGTGTTTTTTGACGTTCGAGCTTGGCATAGACGATGTAAGTCAAAATCAGACCAAAAAGCATGACGATAGATAAGAAATACAAACCAGCAGCCATATTTCCCGTGTATTCTTTTAACAGTCCGATCCCAAATGGACCGACATAGCCACCTAAATTTCCAACAGAGTTAATTAAGGCAATACCAGCTGCTGCACTTGCACCCGTTAAGAAACGACCCGGTAGTGTCCAAAACACGGCAGTCGATGAAAATAGACAGAACGCAACTACAGCCAAAGCTGCCAACTGCATAACTGGAGAATTTAGCCAACCACTTAAAAACATTGCACAAGCACCTAGTGCATACAGAAAACTTAAGTGTCCATAACGATCGTTTAGGCGGTCAGTACTACGCGGAATAATGAGAAGTCCAATAATTCCAAAAATATAGGGAATGCTAGATAAGAACCCAATTTGAATATCACTACCTCCGCCAAATTGCTTAATAATGGTAGGAAGCCAGAGATTTAAACCATAAATACTTAACGTTACCGGTAAATAGTAGAGTGCTAATAAAAGTACGCGTTTGTCTTTTAAAGCATGTAGTGGATTGGCATGTCGGGTTTGGTCATATTCGGCTTCATCTTTAACGAGTTCATTTTTAAGCCATTGTTTTTGTTCAATGCTTAACCATTTTACTTTATCAATGTTATCGGGCAGCCACAAAAATGTAGGTAAAGCCAATAAAACCGCGGGCAAGCCAACTGCAACAAACAACCATTGCCAGCCGTGCAAATTTGCAATGCCATCCATTCCAAGTAATAGACCCGCTAAAGGCCCTGCAATCATCATGGCAATCGGTTGTGAAAGCACAAACATTCCCATGATTTTTCCGCGATGCCGCACCGGATACCACTGTGTAATCAGGTATAAAACACCAGGGAAAAAACCTGCCTCTGCAACACCGAGTAAAAACCGTAAGAGATAAAAACTTTTAGGGCCCTGAATAAGCGCCATGGCCATGGTGATGAGGCCCCATGTTAATAAAATACGAGTAAACCATTTACGAGCACCAAATTTGTCTAAAAGCAAATTACTTGGAACTTCAAAAAGAAAATATCCAATAAAAAATAAGCCAGCTCCTAGACCATAGGCAGCATCACCAATTCCTACATCGGCACCCATATGCAAATGGGCAAATCCGATAGCGG
Source organism: Acinetobacter sp. OYA S30 (assembly GCF_033599315.1). Taxonomy (NCBI): domain Bacteria; kingdom Pseudomonadati; phylum Pseudomonadota; class Gammaproteobacteria; order Moraxellales; family Moraxellaceae; genus Acinetobacter; species Acinetobacter sp. OYA S30. Next base: position 7,424 of record NZ_JAWVAV010000033.1, on the reverse strand, counting down.
CCCGATCAATGTATGCCACCAGATATAGTATGACTAATGCAGGTATCAGCTTAAACGTGACCGTCCGTATTACATCCTTTTCGAAATCCATGTTCGACTCCATTTCCTATTATTTACTTATAGAGCATCTTGCTCGTAAATTATCCTTTCAATTTAAAATATAGTAATACTATTTAAATTTCAAACCTTTTAAAAATAAAATTTATAGTGTATTTTTAATTCAATTAATTCCAATAGTAATACTATATAGGGAAATTTGTATGAATAACAAACAAGTTCTTCGTTCGGCTGCCTGGTTTGGTACAACGGATAAAAATGGCTTTATGTATCGTAGCTGGATGAAGAACCAAGGAATCCCAGATCATGAGTTTCAAGGCAAGCCCATCATTGGGATTTGTAATACGTGGTCTGAACTTACCCCATGTAATGCGCATTTTCGAAAAATTGCCGAACATGTAAAAAAAGGGATTTTAGAAGCGGGCGGCTACCCTGTTGAATTTCCAGTATTTTCAAATGGTGAGTCGAATTTACGTCCTACCGCCATGTTTACCCGTAACTTAGCCAGTATGGATGTCGAAGAAGCGATTCGTGGTAACCCTATTGACGGTGTGGTGTTACTGACAGGTTGTGACAAAACCACACCTGCATTATTAATGGGAGCTGCAAGTTGTGATATTCCAGCCATTGTAGTGACTGGTGGTCCAATGCTGAATGGTAAGCATAAAGGCAAAGACATTGGTGCAGGTACTATCGTTTGGCAAATGCATGAAGAACTCAAAGCAGGCAAAATTGATTTAAATGAATTTTTATCTGCCGAGTCTGGTATGTCTCGTTCGGCTGGTACATGTAACACCATGGGCACAGCCTCTACAATGGCGTGTATGGCTGAAGCCCTAGGTACTTCCTTACCCCACAATGCGGCCATTCCAGCGGTAGATTCTCGCCGTTATGTGTTGGCTCATCTTTCTGGTATGCGTATTGTTGATATGGTCCATGAAGATTTACGCCTTTCTAAAATCTTAACCAAAGAAGCCTTTGAAAATGCCATTAAGGTCAATGCAGCTATTGGTGGTTCAACCAATGCCGTAATTCACTTAAAAGCAATTGCCGGACGCATTGGGGTTGATTTACAACTTGATGACTGGAACCGTGTTGGCCGCGGCATGCCAACCATTGTCGACTTACAGCCTTCGGGTCGTTTTTTAATGGAAGAGTTCTATTATAGCGGCGGCTTGCCAGCCGTAATTCGTCGTATGGGTGAAGCCAATCTCTTACCACATCCTCAAGCTTTAACCGTAAACGGTCAAACCATTTGGGAAAATTGCCAGCAATCACCTATTTATAACGATGAAGTGATACGGAAAATAGATAACCCAATTCGACTAGATGGCGGCATGTGTATTTTACGCGGAAATTTAGCGCCTAAAGGTGCGGTGCTTAAACCGTCTGCTGCTACACCGGAGTTGATGAAACACCGTGGCCGTGCAGTCGTATTTGAAAACTTCGATGATTATAAAGCCCGTATTAATGACCCAGATCTAGATGTCGATGAAACTTGTATTCTTGTGATGAAAAATGCCGGCCCTAAAGGCTATCCGGGCATGGCCGAGGTTGGAAATATGGGACTACCGCCAAAGATTTTAGCCAAAGGCATTACCGACATGGTTCGTATTTCCGACGCACGGATGAGTGGAACAGCGTATGGCACGGTCGTTTTACATGTTGCCCCTGAAGCTATGGCGGGTGGGCCTTTGGCTGTAGTTCAAAATGGTGACTTCATTGAACTTGATGCCTATGCTGGAAAACTTCACCTAGAAGTGAGTGATGAAGAACTTAAGCAACGTCTTGAAAATTTAGCATCACCAGCTCCACCAAGTTTTATTGGCGGTTACCGCAAACTCTATGTAGAACATGTTTTACAAGCCGATGAGGGTTGTGATTTTGATTTCTTGATCGGTTGCCGTGGCTCGGAAGTTCCACGTCATTCCCATTAATATTTATTCTTGAAAAAGATGATCTTGTTAAAACACAAGGTCATCTATACCATAGGATATTCAACATATCGTAATAGTGAAATATGAGTAAAGCTGACTATAAAAATCCTATTCCAAGCAAAAGCCAACATGCATTAATTGTTCAACAATTGGGATTAAAAATCGTTTCTGGAGAAATCTCAGAAAATGAAAAACTCCCAAGTGAAGTTGATTTATGTGAGGAATATAAAGTCAGCCGCCCTGTCTTTCGCGAAGCAATACGCGTTTTAAATGCGAAAGGCTTAACTTATTCAAGGCCCAAAATCGGAACAGTAGTTCGACCTAAAGAAGAATGGCATTTACTCGACCCAGATGTACTGTTTTGGCTAATTCAAACGACGCCTGAGCACGAGTTTTTTAAAACACTTTCTACCGTACGACGCGTTTTAGAACCGGAGTTAGCCTATATTGCGGCAAGTACAGCAAATGAAGAGGATATTGAGCGCATTAAACAAGCCTATGAAGGCATGGAAAAAGCGACAACAGTTGAAGAATTTATAGAGCCAGATATCCAGTTTCACTTAGCAATTGCCAAAGCAACGCATAATGACTTATTGGCTTATATGTCAAAAATGCTGGTTTTACCTTTGCAGCAATCGATTCAAGTCACCAGTCTACGCCCAAATTTACAAGGTCATTCATTACCAAGACATAAAGCAATTTTGACAGCAATTGAAAATAAAGATCCGCTCTCTGCTCGTCATGCTTCATTGGTTCAGCTAGACGATACTAAAATGGCTTATGATTTAATTAAAAAATAATTTTCTCTATGTATTAGAAAAAGCCTGCTGACTCCAAATTAAAGTGATCAGGCTTTTTATGTATAAATTAGAATACTTTTTTAACTGAGACAGTAAATGTCGAATCAATCGGATTTGAAATTGGTGCATCTGGTTCACCATTACTATAATTTCTATAGTATCCGTCTTTGTCCCACGCTTTGGAATAAGCTAACCCTGTAGTCCAGCCATCACCTAAATCTTTAATCAGTTCGACTTTCATATCCTGAAAGTTAGCTTCCGAGAAATTTTTAATTTTTTCATAGCCATAGTGAGCACCAAAAGTCCAACTTTCATTGATCGGCTGTGTAAAGTTTAAATCTAAATAAGTTGTTCCTCGTGAACGTTTACCTTCTGTACCACCCATCGTATTTGAGTTATAACCTGCGTAATCTGGGGTATAGGTAATAAAATATTTGAGACTTAAAGGACCATAGCCAATTTGGGGCACAATTTCGCCATAGTTATAGCTTGTACTCCCCGTTTCAGGCGTACTTTTTGCACCTGGGTAATAATAATAAAAAACAGACATTCCAATTGAGAATTTATCGATGGTTTTTAAATAACCTGCATAAAAGTCCCATTCAACTGAAGCATCACGGAGATAGTTAGAACTTACATTGGATGCCCAAGTACCCACAAATAGCCCATTCGGATTTGCATAGTCGAAACCAATTTGTAGTGCAGGCTTACCCCAAGTTTGTTGAAAACCACGTGAAATATATTGACTTGCAAAAGTCACATTCGCACTATACGGAGAAATTTGTTCTTGTTCATTTAATTGTTCAGCATGTACAACACCTGTAGACATAATGAGAGAAGCTATACCTAAAATTTTTCTCATTTAATAATTCCTTTTACATATTACCTATAGGTTTAAAGTTTTAAAATAACATGATAATTCAAATTAAAGCGTATTAAAAATTTATAAATTCAAATTTCTGGATACTTCTTCTTCACTATAGATCTCTTCAATACAATCTAAGATTTTAGGAATATAGGAACTTTGGTCCATGTTGCGCATGGATAGAGAGATGGGACTATAGGCTTCTAAGTCTAAGATATTTAAATAAGTTAGATTCTTCATTCCAATGTCGCAGGCGCTTTCCGGAATAATACAAATACCCTCTCCGGATGCCACTAAGCCAAGTGCCATATGAATTTCTCGTACTTCAGTCAGCTTGGCCGGAACAAGACCTAATTTGGTAAATAAAGCTTGAATAGTGGTCGAAAAATTTGGTTTAGGTGTGGTTGGATAAGAAAAAATTGTCTCATTGATAATTTGAGATAAATAAATTCCTGACTCTTGGAAATCACTTAATGGGTGTTTTTTATGGATTGCGAGTTTTAATTTTTCTTTTCTGAGTAAAAGTCGCTTAATGGCTGGATCACTAATCGGCAATCGGCCAAAACCTAAATCAATTTTACCGAGTTTTAAAGCTTCCACCTGATCTCGTGTACCACATTCAATAAGCTCGACATGAATATCAGGATTTTTTTGTCTAAATAGATAAATGACCTGTGGTAATCGCCCATAAAGAAGCGAACTCACATAACCAACTTTAACAACGTTCTCGACCAGCTTCATTTTTTTAGCCATCGAAGCAGCTTGAGCGGTATGCGTCAAAATTTGTACCGCATGCTGGTAAAAAAACAGCCCTGCTTCCGTTACTTTTAATGGACGAGAGCCTTTTTCGAATAAATCGATCCCTAATTCTTCTTCTAGTTTTTTGATTTGGCGTGTTAAAGGTGGCTGAGCAATAAAAAGCTTTTCTGCAGCTTTCGTCAGACTCTGTTCTTCAACAACGGTAACAAAATAACGTAGATGTCTTAATTCCATTAATATACCTTTTTAGTATCTTAAAATACCGTTCTATATCTATTTTAGGCTATTACATTCTTCTATGGTATACAAACAAGTTCGTAATAGTTGAAACTTCATGTATAGAACCATAGAAACCATACTTGTGGATATTCCAACTATCCGTCCTCACCAGTTGTCTGTGACTACTATGCGTACCCAGACTTTGGTACTCGTTAAAATTACGACCACGGATGGTATTGTCGGTTGGGGTGAAGCCACCACCATTGGTGGGCTGAACTATGGTGAAGAAAGTCCTGAGAGTGTCAAAGCCAATATTGATACCTACTTTGCACCATTACTGACATCAGTTAAAGATTTAAATGTTGCACAAACACTAAAACTGATTCGTAAAAATATTAATGGTAACCGCTTTGCTAAGTGTGCCATTCAGACTGCCCTACTTGATATTCAGGCCAAACGTTTAGGTGTGCCATTAAGCGAAGTTTTAGGTGGCCGTCTGCGTAATAGTTTACCTGTGCTTTGGACGCTTGCGTCTGGTGATACGGAAAAAGATATTGCTGAAGCTCGCAAAATGATTGAGCTAAAGCGCCACAACACGTTCAAACTTAAAATTGGTGCGCGTCCTTTACAGCAAGATGTTGACCATGTGATTGCTATTAAAAAAGCATTAGGTGCTGATGTTAGTGTACGTGTAGATGTAAACCGTGCATGGTCAGAACTTGAGTGTATTCATGGTATTCAACAGCTACAAGATGGTGGAATCGATTTAATCGAACAGCCATGTGCCATTCAAAATACCGAAGCACTTGCTCGCCTCACCCATCGTTTTGATGTCGCAATCATGGCAGATGAAGCTTTAACTGGCCCTGACAGCGCGTACCGTATTGCAAAAAATCATGGTGCAGATGTATTTGCCGTAAAAATTGAACAATCTGGTGGTCTGATTGAAGCATGTGAAGTTGGCAAAATTGCTGGTTTGGCTGGTATCGATCTATATGGCGGCACTATGCTTGAAGGTCCTGTAGGAAGTATTGCATCGGCCCATGTATTTGCAACTTTTGAAACGTTAGCGTTCGGCACTGAATTATTTGGTCCGTTATTACTTACCGAAGAAATTTTAAAAGAGCCGCTACGTTACGAAAACTTTGAATTGCATTTGCCGACAGCTCCGGGCTTAGGCATTGAAATTGATGAAGATAAGATTGAGAAATTACGTCGTTAAGGCAACAGGATAAGGAGTTTCCCATGTTATTTCATGTACGTATGGATGTGCATATTCCACTTGATATGCCAGCCGACAAAGCAAATGAAATTAAGGCCGTTGAAAAGGCTTATTCGCAAGACTTACAACGCCAAGGTAAATGGCGTCATATCTGGCGAATTACAGGTCAGTACTCGAACATCAGTATTTTTGATGTAGAGAGCAATGAAGAATTGCACAACATTTTACAAGGTTTACCTCTCTATCCATATATGGACATTGAAGTGATGGCACTTAACCGTCATCCATCTTCTGTTCGTGATGATGATTCGTAAATAGAAAGAATTTTTTAAATGCGATCTCTGAAGTCCATTTAAAAACCAAGCAGATTATTCAGAAGGTAACAAGGAACGTGGCGGCACTTATTCGCTAGCAAAACCAAATGCCCGCAGCGCTGCCACCCAAAACCGTATTGCATACTTAAGGAGTTTTAGTATGAACCGTCAACAAATTGATGCGCTTGTAAAACAAATGAATGTCGACACTGCAAAAGGCGAAGTTGATGCACGTGTTCAACAAATTGTAGTGCGCCTTCTTGGGGATTTATTTCAAGCCATTGAAGATTTAGACATCCAACCTTCTGAAGTTTGGAAAGGTTTGGAATATTTTACCGATGCAGGTCAAGCAAATGAACTTGGTCTTTTGGCAGCAGGCTTAGGTCTTGAACATTACCTTGACTTACGTGCAGATGAAGCAGATGCCAAAGCTGGTATTACAGGCGGTACACCTCGTACTATCGAAGGTCCACTTTATGTTGCTGGCGCACCTGAATCAGTTGGCTTTGCACGTATGGATGACGGAACCGAGACTGGCAAAATCGATACCTTAATTATTGAAGGTACGGTAACCGACACTGATGGCAATATTATTGAAAATGCCAAAGTTGAAGTATGGCATGCCAACAGTTTAGGTAACTATTCATTCTTTGATAAATCACAATCTGACTTTAACTTACGCCGTACCATTTTCACTGATGCAGATGGTAAATATGTAGCGTTAACCACTATGCCAGTTGGTTATGGTTGCCCTCCTGAAGGTACAACACAGGCTCTTCTTAACAAGTTAGGCCGTCATGGTAACCGTCCATCTCATGTTCACTACTTTGTATCTGCACCGGGTTACCGCAAACTGACTACTCAATTCAACATTGAGGGTGATGAGTATTTATGGGATGACTTTGCCTTCGCTACTCGTGACGGTTTAGTGGCAACAGCAGTAGATGTAACAGACCCTGCTGAAATTCAACGCCGTGGTTTAGATCACGCTTTCAAACACATCACATTTAACATTGAACTGGTTAAAGAAGCCGCTGCTGCCCCTTCAACTGAAGTTGAACGCCGTCGCGCTAGTGCTTAATTGAAAGTGTACGTGAGTTAAAAGTTCGCTTTTGACTCACAAAATTTACTCCATTTATTACTACCATTAAGAATTTCAATAAATTTTTAGCGGTAGTAATACATCACGTTACCTCATGCTCTAAGGTTTCTCACATGATTGACAAAAGTAAGTCCTCACTAAGCGAGGTT
>NZ_JAWVAV010000032.1:0-36220 GCF_033599315.1 Acinetobacter sp. OYA S30 | reverse complement strand
CTTGCAACTTTAAAATGACGTAAAGGAGATTCTTTTAAACTATGTACCAAGTAAGCTTTACATGGTGCATGTTTAAGAATGTCATCAACATTCATTTCATCGGTTACCTCAGCAAAAACACAAGCACCTGTACCTGTAAGCTTTGCATGACCAAACTGGTCGAGATATTGCATTGCTTCTTCAACTTCAGGGTATAACTCTCTAGCCAGAGGCTCAAAGTTATTTCCGAAATTAGAAGGTTCTAACTGATAGGCGCAAAATGTAGTGGGCTTAGAATCTCTTGTCAATGTTTTTTGTGAAAAAAGCAGTTGAGTGCTGATAAAACAATCAGGTTTTAAAACAATGAATTGTTTTTGATCTAAGTCTATGAATGATAAATGTTCACCAATCCCTTCAGCCCATGCATTTAACCCATAAATAAAAATTGGAACATCGGCACCAAGCTTGACACCGAACTGAGCTAATTGTTCTTCAGTTAGACCACATTGCCATAATTGATTTAAGACAATAAGCGTCGTTGCTGCATTGGAAGAACCGCCACCTAAACCGGCACCCATCGGAATATTTTTTTCAATTTTTATATGGAGTCCGCAAGGATTTTGAGCGTGAGGGCGTAATATCTGTGCCGCCCGATAAATCAGATTTTGCTCAAGTTGAACTTCACCTAAACCTTCAATCTGAATCTCATCTTCAGATAAAGGCGTAAATGTCATCCAGTCATATAAATCAATAAGTTGGAAAATGGTTTGTAGTTCATGGTAACCATTTTCACGACGTCCTGTGATATGCAAAAACAGGTTGAGCTTAGCTGGAGAAGGTACTCGAATCATAGATTTATATAATAAGGATTAGCGGTTTTGGATCACCATTGTAATACGGTTTTCTTTATCTTCAGCAAGAGCCTGCTTTAAAACCAGTTTATTTGGTAGAGTTTGTTCACCATCATAACTAAAATTAACTGTCCAGCCATCTTCGATGAGTTGGCTCACACGATTTGCATTATCTTTACTAATTTGAGCATTTAAAGTTGCAGGTTTCGCTAAAATCCAACTGGTTAAATGAGTAATTGGTGCTTGCCAGCCAGTTGCACGCTCTAAAAGTTCTTCAGGAGATGCAGCCGTAATCAGTCCAGTTTTAGCACTGTTTAGAGTAACTTCACCAGGTTTACCCTGAATTTGTGTTTTTCCAACACCTAAAATACCGCTTAATTCGATATCGAAATTGTCTTGCTGTTGAATCCATGTAAAGAATGCACTACCAGTTTGTTGGGGGGTGCGTACTCCAATTTTACCTTGTAAATTGAAGTGTTTTTCGTCTTGTACTTGGTGGGTAACTGCAGCTTTAGGTTGAGTAAAATGCTGACAACCGGTTAAAAATAAAACACTTGATCCACAGATCGCTGTGCACAGTTGGGCAAGTTTGCTCATAAATTTAACTCTTTTTTGCAGATGTAGGTAAAATTAACGCATCAAGTTGTTGTAATTGTGGATCATTTGCGTGCTTTTGTTTCAGTTGTTGTAACACGGCACTGAACTGAGTTAATGATCCTTGCATATAAAGTGCCTTAGCGTAACGAATGCCAATATTTATGTTATGACTTAGTTCATATGCTTTGCCTAAAGCTTCCGCAGCCGCTTCATAATCATTTTGTAAAAATGCGATATAGCCTAGCGTATCCAGAATAGAAGCTTGTTCAGGGGCATATTCTAAAGCCTGTTCAGCATATTGACGTGCTTCCTTAAGCCTACGATTTTGCAAAGCTAATGTATAAGCATAGGCGTTTAGATACGTTGGGCTATTGGGTTCTAACTGCAATAATTGTTTGAGTGTTTTATCGAGTTTATCGCGGTCAGTATAAGGGTCTAATAATAAAACTTCTGCATAGATGAGTTCCGGATCATCTGGTAAGTTTTTGATCGCTTCATCTAATAAGTTTAATGCAGCTTTTTTATTGCCCATCTTCTTCAAAATTTCAGCTTGAGCTTGGTAGAGAAAGCTTGCATGCTGAGGATAATTGACTCGCTCTTGGGTTAAAAAGCGTAAAGCATCGTGTAGGTTTTCTTGTTTATCATAGATTGCAATGAGATTGCGTCTTGAAACAATATACAAACTACCATCGACTAAACGGTAGTAAGCTTTAGCAGTTTCATAATGTTGTTTTCTTTCAGCATTAATCGCTAAGTAGTAATACGCCTCATTTTGATATTTTGCAGAGTTGCGTAAATCAACCAGATATTGTTCTGCTTTGTCATATTGCTTAAGGTCAATACTGGTTAAACCAGCAATAAACAAAGCCTCTTCAGCATGAGGATTGCTTTCAATAATTTTCTCTAATTTTTCAAGAGCAAGCTGGGGTTGATTAATCTGGATGAGGTAACGTACTTCGGCTAGGCGAATATCTAGGTTTTTCTTATATTTGCGGCTTGATTTTGCATACCATTTTAAAGCACCTTCCTGATCACTGAGTGCGATTAGTAAATTGGCTTTCATTAAGATAAAGCTGGTCACTTTAGGGCGACGGCGTAGTGCGCGATTAATAGTACTTAAGGCTGGTTCTAACTGACCATTTTGTGCTTCTAGGTTGGCAATAAGCGCTAAGATGGATGGGTTGTCTTTCTCTGCACTAGAACGTAAAGCGGTTAATAAAACTTCTCGATCCTGTGCATTTTCAGGTGCAATGCTTGCCAAAATTTGTTCAAGATCGGCAGTTGGATCTATTTTTAAAATTTTATCTAAAGTCTCGGCAGCAAGCTGATATTCGTGTGTTTTTAGCGCAATATGCGATAAATAAAATAGAGCAGGGACATCTTTAGGCTCTTGAACAACCCAATGTGTTGCAATATTTAATGCAGCTTGTAAGTCGTTATATTCAAGTGCAACGTCTAATGCACGCTGTTTAATTGTTGTTGAGTTGCTTTTTATCGCAAGCACTGTGTAATTGTGCAGTGCTGTGGGAATATCGTCATAAGCTAAGGCAAATTCAGCGACCATACTCTGCTGTAAAGCCTGATCAAATGAATGCACGGCATAGGTCTCTTGCACTGGACGTGCATAGACATATGAGGACATGCTACCTAACAATAAGAATGTGGTAGAATACTGTCTTATCGAAGCACCGTTAAAATTAATACGGCTATTCATTTGACGCAATTTTTATTGATCCAAAGTAATGCTTTTTATGACACCGATGTTGCACAATAGCATAAATTTAGCGAAATGATGATCTGATATGTCTTTCTTTGCATTGGGTGTCAACCATCAAACAGCTTCTGTAGAACTCCGCGAGCAAATTGCTTTCAATGCAGAGCGATTAAGTAATTTGCTTGCCGAACAACGTCATCACGAGTCTTTAAAAGACTTAGTGGTTGTCTCAACGTGTAACCGTACAGAAGTCTACGCCATGGCGGAAGATGCCGAAAGCCTTCTGAAATGGTTAGCCGATGCCAATAATATTGATGTAAAGCAGTTAATTCATCATGTTTATCGTTACGAAAATGCTCAAGCCATCACACATTTAATGCGTGTAGCAAGTGGTTTGGACTCACTCATGTTGGGCGAACCGCAAATTTTAGGGCAGGTGAAAAGTGCTCTAGCATTGTCTAAAGAAGCGCAAACAGTTTCTCCAGAATTAAATAGTGTATTTGAGTACGCTTTTTACGCCGCTAAACGTGTGCGCTCTGAAACAGCTGTAGGTAGTCATGCCGTTTCAATGGGTTATGCAGTTGCCCAGCTCGCTTTACAGGTTTTTAGTAAACCTGAAAAGCTAACGGTTATGGTGGTTGCTGCAGGCGAAATGAACAGCCTTGTTGCCAAGCATTTAGCTGAAATGGGCGTTGCCAAGATGATTATTTGTAATCGTAGCCGTGAACGTGCTGATCAATTGGCCCAAGAAATTGCACATCAAGTTGAAGTTGAGATTATTGATTTTTCAGATTTGGCTGAGAATCTATATCGTGCCGATGTTGTTTCAAGTTGTACGGGTAGTTTGCATCAGGTTATTGCTTATGCAGATGTCAAAACTGCATTAAAAAAACGCCGTTATCAGCAAATGTTAATGGTCGATTTAGCTGTACCGCGTGATATTGACCCTAAAGTAGAGTCGCTTGATGGGGTGTATTTATACGGCGTAGATGATCTACAAAGTGTGATCGATGAAAACTTGGCTCAACGTCGTCAAGCGGCTGTTGAAGCTGAGGTGATGGTTAATCAGCTAGCTACCCAGCTAATTACGCATCAAAAAGTCAAAGAGGCGGGCAGTACAATTCATGCTTACCGCCAACATAGTGAAGAAATTAGTCAGCGAGAGCTTACCCATGCATTAGAGGCTCTGCATCATGGTGGAAATCCTGAGCAAGTGTTGCAGCAATTTGCCCATCGTTTGACGCAAAAACTAATACATCCTACCTCTATGTTGTTGCGTGAAGCTGCAAAAGCAGAGAGCCCAGACTATTTTGAATGGTTACAGCAGCATTTACAGGATGTATTTGATCATGAGCGAAAACCTAAACGTTAAGAAAGAAGTCTTAAGCTAATCTGTTTGGTAAGTTCATTGAGTTGTTGTCTTAAGTTTCTTGACTCAACTAATGAGATTTTAGATTTTAGTTTTTGACGTAAATATCTTTCTTGTAAGCCTAAAGCATATTCTTTTGCGAGTTTATCTGCTACTTCCGGTGCTTGAGTTAAGGCTTGAATGTTGGTCCTTTGCATAATATCTGCAATTTCATGGCAATAACTGCTACAAGCACCTAAAACATAATAGGTAGCTAGTTCTTGGTCATCAGGCAATTCGTCAAATATACGGTTTAAAATTGCTAATATTTTAGCCAACAACTCATCTTGCGGAATATAAGCCCGTAATCCTTCAAAATGAATATAAAGAAACGGATGGTGCATCAAAATTGCAATTGCAAAGTCTTCATCTTTCGTTTGAATATTAAAAGATAGGGATGCATCGTGGCTAATTTGTGGAGTGAAGCGCTTACCTAAGCCTAATTTTTCACGGAAAGATTGGGTTAGTAGATAGCGAAAAGACCCTTGTTTTGGTAATAACTCGGTCAATTCTCTTAATTCGCCCATAACAAGACTTTTACCTTCGGGCGTACTAATGTCATGTTGCCCAGTAAGATGAGCAAAAACAAAGTCAGAAAGTAAAGGAGCTTGCTGTAGAAGCTTCTGGAAGTTTTCCACTCCTTCACGGCGGATTAAAGAGTCAGGGTCATGGTCATTTGGCAATACAAAGAATTTGAGCTCACGACCATCATTGAGTAAGGGTAATGCAATTTCTAAAGTTCGGCGTGCGGCCTTTTGACCTGCAGCATCACCGTCAAAAGCAATCGTAATCCGGTTATTTTGTTTAAATAAGATATTAAGGTGTTCGGTATTACTTGCTGTTCCTAAAGTCGCAACTGCACCAGTAATGCCATATTGCTGTAAAGCAATGACATCCATATATCCTTCGACCATTAACCAGTCATTTGCTTTTAATTTTCGGCCTTCATATAGCCCATACAGTAATTGATTTTTATGGAATACTTCCGAATCGGGCGAGTTGATGTATTTAGGCTTAATTTCATCATTGAGCGCACGACCGCCAAAGCCAACTACACGACCTTTAGGGTCCCGAATTGGAAAAATAACACGATCACGTAAAAGGTCGAAGTCACGACCACTATCGCTTGAACGGATGAGGCCAAGCTGCTTTAAGCCCTCAATATCATAAGGGAAAGCTTTTTCCAGATGCTGCCAGTCTTCAGGAGCATAACCTAAACGCCAGAACTGAATAGTCTGGTCACTTAAACCGCGTTGCTTAAAGTAATTTTTAGCTTTTTGACTAGTCGGTAATTGATGTTCATAAAACTGGGCAACATTTTCTAGAAGGTCATATAAATTACCTTCTTGTACTGGCTCATCAAAGCTAAATGGCTGTTCAAACTGGGCAAAGGGATCATCAAAATATACGGGTTCAAACGTATTGTACTGATCTTCTATAGGTGCTTGAGTAGTCGGTTCAGCAACCGTTTTGGGCGGTGTTGATGGTTTTGTAACTTGGCGTGTATAAGACAGTTTTTTATTATCAGTATTATCTTTTGGTAATTCGACTCCCGTATTACTCGATAATTCCTTCATCACATCAATAAAGTTTCGGTTATCAATGTCCATTAGGAAGCGAATAGCATTTCCGTTCGCCTGACAGCCAAAGCAGTGATAATACTGTTTATCGCGGTAAACATGGAAAGAAGGCGTTTTCTCTTGATGAAAAGGGCAACAACCAGAATAAGTTCGTCCGGTTTTTTTCAGTTTCACACGTTGACCAATCAGATCGACAATATCTGTGCGATCTAAGATCTGATCAATCGTATGCTGTGGAATTGCCATAATTCAGATAACCGTGTTTAAACTAATGATGCGATAGGTCAGATTATTCTGACATGATGAATCGAGATATGCCCGATAAATATTTTACTATTTTATAAAAACAAACAGGCAAGTGATATTACTTGCCTGTTTGTTGGTTATTTTTAAGCTTTTATTGCTTATTGAGCAGCGTCATCTGCTTCGTTATCTGCTGGTGAGGCACTCGGTGCTTCACTCGAAGATGTTGCTGGTACAATTGTTGCGCCTTCTGCTGCTTTTGGCTCAGGTTTATCTAATAAACCGAAGCTTAAGCGATTAGTCCAACTACGTTCACTTTTTGGTGCTTCAACAGGTGTGTTAGTTGTTTCTTCAGTTTCTTCTTTACCCGAGTTACCAATTAAACCAAAGCTTACGCGGTTTAGTAGACTACGTTTTGGTTCAGCTTCAGAAGAAGTAGTCGTATCTGGTGTTACAGACTTAGATTCACGACCAAGAATACCTAAGGTTGCACGGTTGATCCAGTTACCTTCTTTACGTGCAGCACGCATGTTGACAGTGCCGTTTTTATTGACAAGGCTCGGATAATTAAGTTTTAAAACTTCAATGTATTGTTGCGAAGTTGCCTTATCACCTAATTGATCATAGCTATATGCCAAAGTTGCTAAAGCTTCTGGTACTTGAGGTGTTTGTGGATAGTGTTCAATCACCCATTGTGAACGTTCAGCCGCGGCAATCCACGCTTTACGTTTAACGTTAAAACGCGCTGCATTCATTTCACTTTCAGCAAGCTCTTGTCCAATAAACTTCATACGCTGTGCTGCATCGACAGAATACTGGCTACTTGGGAAGCGACGGATAAGATCAACAAAGTTTTGATATGCAACTTTTAAATAACTCACATCACGGTGAGATTGTTGCAAAGAGGTGTAACGCAACAAGCTATCGTAGTTCATCTCCATATTAGATACGCCACGTACGTAGTAAGCATAATCTACATTTGGATGCTGAGGATTTAAACGAATAAAACGTTCTGCGAGTGCAATCGCACCTTCATAATCTTTTTGCTTAAATTTTGAATAGAGAAGTTCAAGTTGTGCTTGTTGTGCGTATTGTCCAGTTGGATAATAAGTATCAATCGCTTCTAAAGATTTAGTAGCGTCAAGATATTGACCACGATCAAGAGCTTTTTGAGCCTTGTCAAAATATGCTTGTTCACTAGATTGAGGGCCAGTATCGACCACTTCTTTTTTACTTGGATTGCTGCTACAGCCCACAAATGCAGACGCTACACCTAAAGATAAGGCAAGCATCGTAATTTTATAACGTGGTAGCGACATAAAAACTCCTCTGTTATGTTGGGCAATGAGCTACAATTGCGCTATTAAACCACTTTTATCTAAATGATCAAATGACTTCAGCACAATCTTCAAACACAAACTTCTCTGAAACAGACTTCAATTTACTAGAAGATTCTGAGGATGCAGATAACCATACTTCTGATACAACTGCAACACGTTTATCGTTGCAAGTTCAGTTAGATGAAAGCTACTTAGGGCAACGTATCGACCAAGTGGCAGCCATGGTGTGGAGTGAGTTTTCACGCGAAAAACTTAAACAATGGATGAAAGAAGGTCATCTGTTGGTAAATGGTAACATTGTCAAACCTAAGTATCGCTGCGAAGGCAATGAAACGCTAACTTTAAATGTTGAGCTTGAAGCACAGACCAACAGTCAACCAGAAAATATTCCACTCGATATTGTTTACGAAGATGAAGATATTTTAGTCATTAATAAACCAGTAGGTATGGTGGTTCATCCTGGCGCAGGTAATACCTCGGGTACTTTGGTCAATGCTTTGCTTTACCATTCACCCAAGTCAGCCGAGCTTTCACGTGCTGGTCTAGTACATCGTATTGATAAAGATACCAGTGGTTTACTAGTTGTTGCTAAAAATCTCGAAGCACAATTTTCTTTGAGTAAACAATTGGGAGATAAATCTGTTTATCGTATTTATGACTTAGTCACTTATGGCAATATTATTGCAGGTGGCACAATCGATGAGCCGATAAAAAGACATCCGGTTGACCGTGTAAAAATGGCAATTTTGCCGGGTGGGCGTGATGCTGTAACGCACTATAACGTGAAAGAGCGTTTTAGAGACTTTACTCGTGTACAAGCGCAACTTGAGACTGGCCGTACCCACCAGATTCGCGTTCACTTTAGTTATATTGGACATGGTTTGGTCGGTGACCAAGTTTATATGAACCGTGTACGTATTCCGGCGGGGGCATCTGAGTTACTCATCGAAACTTTACGCGGTTTTAAACGCCAAGCACTTCATGCAGCTAAATTGGGCTTAAAACATCCTCGTACTGGTGAAGAAATGTTATTCGAAGCACCATGGCCTGAAGATTTTACGCAGTTGGTTAATGTTTTACGTACAGAAAACGCTGCATATTAAGGACTGGTATATGGAATTTGTTCAAGGTTTACCTCAAGGCGTATTCGTAGGGCAGACACGAGTTCATCACCCTTTGGCATTGCCAACAGAGCTAACAGAGCTAACAGGTTTTAATCTTGCTTTGCACGTTAAAGACGAAGCTCAGCGTGTCCAGCAGCATCGGATGATGCTGTTAGATGAATTTGCTCAGTTTGGGGTTAAAAAAATGACATGGATGACCCAAACACATAGCACGATTTGCCATACAGTAAATGAACAAATTCCCTTTACAGCTTTAATTGGCGACGGCTTGATTACGCAAACCCAAGGTCATGCGTTAATGATGATGACAGCCGATTGTTTACCTGTCGTGCTTGGTAATGCTGAAGGTACAGAAATTGCTAACTTACATGCAGGGTGGCGAGGTTTAGCGGGAGGTATTATTGAAAATACAGTTGCTGCAATGCAGATCCCTCCAACATGGGCATGGTTGGGTGCAGCGATTAGTCAACCTTGCTTTGAAATTGGAGCAGAGGTAAAAACTGCTTTTTGTAGTAAATATCCTGAATTGGAAACTGCATTTATTGATGGGGCAGCCCCAAATAAATTTCATGCTGATTTGTATGCAATTGCTCGTTTTATCTTACAGAGCCTAGGAGTTGAAAAAGTTTTAGGGGGAGATCAGTGTTCATACCAACAGCAAGATGAATATTTTTCTTATCGCCGTGATGCTAAAACTGGCCGTATGGCAACTTTTGTTTTTATGTAGTTTTGAAAAATCATATTTCTTCTTAAGGATATGGTTGTTTTAATAATACTCTCTTATGTTGTTTTAAATTTCAAAATAGCATAAGAGAGTTTTTTATTTTGAACTTTCCATATTTATTCAAAAAATTAAGGCCAGTACTGAGATTTCATGTTTAGAGAACAAGGTTTAGCAAGTTTTAATAAAATGATAAAATAGAAAAAATCGCTCAAAATATTAAGCTTATGTCTTTGCCTGAAAAACATCTTTCTATTGTCTATCACAGTCCCTATGGTCACACTGCAAAGGTAGCGTCTGCTATCGCAAGTGGCGCCGAAGTGATGGGCGTCAAAGTACATGTGATGAATATTGAGCATATTGATTGGGATGTTTTAGATGCCTCACAGGGCATTATTTTTGGTTCCCCAACTTATATGGGAAGCGTAACTGCCGATTTTAAAAAGTTTATGGATAGTACATCCAAACGTTGGAAAAATCGTTTATGGCAGGGTAAGTTAGCAGCGGGTTTTGCAAATTCGGGCGGTTTAAGTGGTGATAAACTGGCGGTTCTGCAACAACTTAACATTTTTGCGATGCAGCACGGCATGTTGTGGTCAGGTTTACCTTTAATGACAACAGGCCATACTGAAACCGATTTAAACCGTTTATCGAGCTGTTTAGGGTTGATGACTCAATCAGATAATGCACCTGTTGAAATTACACCGCCGCAAGGTGATTTAGATACTGCTAAATGGTTTGGTGAATATATTGCTGGGCTTTTATATAGATTAAATTAGTGAAAAATAAAAAAGCCTCTATAGAGGCTTTTTAGTCTATTACTTATGAAATATACGTGCTTTATCACGTTGCCAGTCACGTTCTTTTTCAGTCGCTCGTTTATCGTGAAGTTGTTTACCTTTCACGAGTGCAATTTCAAGCTTAACCAGATGACCTTTCCAGTAACATGCTAATGGAACGCACGAATAACCTTTTTGGTTGACCGCACCCATAAGCTTTTCAAGTTCACGACGAGATAATAATAATTTTCGTGTACGTGTAGCTTCCGGCACAATATGTGTAGATGCAGAAAGGAGTGGTTGAATCTGAGCACCAAATAAGAATGCTTCACCATTTTTAAAAATGACATAACTTTCTGTCAAACTCATACGACCGGCACGTAAAGATTTTACTTCCCAGCCTAGTAAAGACATGCCAGCTTCAAATTTTTCTTCGATAAAATAATCATGACGGGCACGTTTGTTTTGTGCAATGGTTCCGCCATTATGTTTCTTTACAACTATCTTGTTCATCTTAACCTTTTGAAAATGATCAATTAAATTCTAAATGGCTAGAGTGTTACCCGTTTAATTACCCGTTTTTAAACACACTCGACTTAAAAGAAAGCCTGCAATTAGCAGGCTATCATATCAGAATTATCTTTGTGTTTTTCGACAACTTTCTTAACACTTGATTCGTGCCAAAATACCTCTTTGTCACTTACCTTGATAGGTTGAGGAATTTCACCATTCTTAATCATGCGATAGAATTTAGTGCGGCCAATAGACATCAGCATCATAAACTCTTTAGCACGTACACGACGATCAATTTCCATTCACCCCTCCATTTCATTAAACTTCTTAACGATTGCTTTTTTGGCCTTCATCAAAAAGTACTCACGTTCACTATCTTCAAACTTTCCATCGCCAAGCATTTCTTGAGAATACAAAATGGTCTCATCACCACAATCAGGATAATCAACTCTAAATTCGCCATGTCTTAAGCGGAGATATCCAATCTGTTGACCTTGAAAAACTGCAATATATTGTTCAGGGCTTTCATCACAAGTTTTGATTAGTTCAACTTCATCCGTAGTCAATAACATTCACCCCTCCTTACTTTCCGCTTTAGGCTTTGCCCACCACAAACAAGGCCCATCTTCTGTATCAAAACCTGCAATGAGAAAGGCATCTTTTATAGGTGCTTGTGGTTTCCAGTTTGACCAATCTGCACAGTCGTCTTCAGGAATTTCTGGAATATCCCAATATTCCAAACGCTCAACAAGAATTTCTACACCAAGATTAATTTGAAGCTGCGCCCATTGTTCCTTTGTATAAAATTCAGCATTTTCACCAATAGTGTCGTGCTTCTCTATATCAGGGTGGAACCAGCAGCTATCTAAATTGTCTGGTACTTGTGTTGGTTGTATTTGATATTTCATCCCTCAGCTCCCTCAATCTTCATAAAAGTAATCCAATGTGTATTGCTACGTTTTCCGCTAATGTGGCCAAACAATGGTTTTTGATCTGTCAGTTCTAAAAGTTCACTTACTTTGACCTGTGTTTCATTCCATTTGAAAATTAAAACACCGCCATTGGCCAACACACGAAAGCACTCTGCAAAACCTTTTCGAATATCTTCGCGCCAATCTTCTGACAACTTCCCGTACTTGGCAGCTAACCAACTTTGCTTTCCTGCTTTAACTAGGTGAGGAGGGTCAAACACGACTAAAGTGAATTGGCCATCTTTAAATGGCATGTCGCGAAAATCCATCATCACATCTGGTTCAATCACTAAAGAACGACCATCACACAATGTGTGTTCTTCTTTTCTGATATCGCCATAGACTACATTTGGATTTTGACGATCAAACCACATCATACGAGAGCCGCAGCATGGATCTAAAATTTTTGCATTCATCCCTCAGCTCCCGATTCGCTTTTAACTAATTGCTCAATGAATTCTGCCAACTCATTTGCGCCAACAACAAATTCCTCACCATCTAATTCCATTGCTTGTGTAGATTGAACTGCAATCCATGATTGAATTTCATTGATAGTTTGATCTGGCACCGCCTGAGCTTTGGCTTTTTCTAGCTCTGCATCACGATGCTTTGCACATCTAAGCCAAGCATCCCAACGGCTATTCATGTTGCTTATTTCTTTCTGAGCAATGTCAGAAGGATTGTTTGATCTAGTCATAAACAGTTCATGCTCATGACTAAAAATAATGTCTCTTCTTCCTTTGTAATATTGGAAGGTATTTAGAAAAGCCTCTCTTTCCTTATTCAAATCTGTCATGCTGCCCATCCTTCTTTGTCACGTTTAGCACCAATTGATTTCTTAATTTGTTCAGCATAATTTGTAGCTTTAAATTTGTTCCAGATTGACACTAGAATCGAATAACTCTCTGCATTCTCAATATCTTTAAGCGCTTTTTGAAACTCGGCTTTTAATTGGTTTTGATACTGGTTTTGCTGTGAAACCTGCTGATTTTGGTATTCATCAGAATCAGCATCCTTGGAGTCATCAATAAGAAACAATCCATTTAAAGCGTACTTTCTAGCATATGAACTTGACGCTCCAAATGTTTGAGCAACATCCATCCCTTTTTTATTAACTTCAACACCTGCCTCTGCTTGAACTACAGTTTCTTTGCCTTTGCTATCAATAAACTTAGCAATAGCAGTTACGATAGGGATGCCGCACAATTCTTTTGACTGATCTGATAGAACCAAAGTACAGTTATATTTGTGCAATAAAGGCTTTACCGCCTCAAGGATTGACTCACAAGATCGGTAATTGTATTTCCCGAATGAGTTGAATTTATCCTTAGGGGCTTTAAGTTCATGTTGAATAGCCACCAAATCCTCAATGACCAGCGTATTATTAACTTGTGCATTCATCGTTAATCACCTTTATATTTCGAATTTGAATAAATCGGAGACGATTCACTAGTCGTTTCGTCTTTCTTAACTACGACTTGATTAACTGGTCCGCATTTGTAATTCGGTTCTTTCTCACCGATTGGCGTGCAGTGTTCTAGAGTTAATGCCCATCTTTTCCAAGATTTTGAAAGGGCATCCCAGTAGAACATCTGATCTTTATTTGCTTTCAATTTCCAATCGCTGCCACCGAAAGTGCTGTAGTGAGTTGCTTCATCTTCTTCACCAACACTAAAACCAAATTGTTCAAGAAATTCTGTATTGAAGAAAAAGCCCATACACACCTCACGCTTTAATAGTCGCTAAAAGGTTTGCAGTGTGTAGACGCTCCATTTCTGCAATCTTGCTTTGCCAGTTACGGTATTCTTTAGAGTCGATGTCACCACGTTGGAAGGCATATTCCACTGCACCAGCTAACAGTTCAGGATGCTTGCTTAAGTCTTTCAAAAGCTTTGACTCAGTAGCAGCATCAAACGAGATATTGGCTAACATATTCATTAGATAATCCCCCAGTGAACCGCCAAGATGAGGTTGAATAACCCAATGAAACTAGCTAGTGCTATGTAGTTATCCATGAGAGGGCTCCTTAGCTAAAGGCTCTTCATAAATCCATAGAGTTTTGCCACTGCCATAACGAACAGAGTAGACGCCTGTTCCATCTGTATTGATGATCACACCAAGGTCATAAGCAGCTTGGCGATCAGTAATTTCAAATCCTTTTGCTTTCATGCGACTTACAACACCTCTCGTGTAAGGGCGCTTGCCTTCTGCTTTAGCGTCTTTTACACATTGAAGAACTTGTAATTGACGTTCTGATAAATTGAGAGAACTTGACATCACTTCACCCCCTCAACCTGAACTAAAACATGCTCTTGATGCTTTTGGGTTTGATCTGCATCTGCTTTAAAGAAGGCAAAGGCACTGAAAGCTAGAATCACAAATACGCTTGCCATTACCAAGCCAGAGTTAGAGTGTCTAATGGTCTGCTTACGGTTCTGATTCTTGATCAGCTTTGCTATTAATGCTTTTTCTGTCATACTTATCTCACTCTTTGAGTAAAAGTCCCTGTCCGTCGAAAGCTAGGGGCTTTTTTGTTGGTTGGTGAGATATAATTTAGTATTTACTAAATATTTAGTCAAGAACTTTAGTGAATTTATTTGGTGAAAAATTTCGTATACACTAAAAATAAGAAAACCCACACGGGGTGGGTTATTTGGAGTTTGTTATGGGCGAGAAAAAGCAAGAGTATGCAATTATCCCAAAGGGTAGTTGTGTAAGCATTATGGGGTGTCGCATCACCTTAGCGGAGGATACTAAGGTTGAGGGTAATCAAGCTAATATTGATTACATCCTCAAAGATCAAGAAAATTTTAACAGAGGTATTGGTGTTGTTGGTGGGGCTTTAAGTAATCAATTAAAAGAAAGTGGTCTTTAATGGATCAACTAATTTTTGCTCAACATTATAAGAAGCCCAATCATTTAGATCAATTTTAGCAACAAAAATTGTATCATCGTGATCAACATAAGATTTTAAAAAATCTCTTATCTGTGATGAAGTATAAGTGGTTTTTACAATAAATTGAGACAAGGTTGGTTTAACCCAGACCGTTCCCGACAGAGCATCGATACCCTCTTGAAGTCGAGTATAGTTTTTAATCTTATGTAGATCGTATGTAATTGAGTATGCTGCCATTTATTTTCTCCACCCGATCTGTTGTAAAGACTGTGTCGGGTTCACAGTTTAAATTTCTTGCTGCCCTGAAAACTCAATTCTTGAAAGAAAGCCAATGGGTAAAGCTATTTGCTCTCCTGTGATGGTTTCAAAATTAACCCAAATTGCTGATGCTTCATTCTCAAAATTAATACTAGTTAGTTTTACCAGATTATAGGGTTCTGCTTTGCCAGACATGATTATGTTAAAGCGACAATTTTCCTCACGAACATAGGAGATGAGCATTTGGTGTATTGCCGTCTGCTCAGAGCTTGTTAAGCCTCTATATTCGTGTAGTTCCGGTGGCTTGTATTTTTTGCTCATGGTATTTGCTATTAATTATCAGTTTATGTATTTTTAAAAATAAGGGTGAGGGGGAGTTCGAACCTCCCCCTCGGTGCTTACCAAGTGAAGAATTTGAATATCGATAAAAAGTCGATTTTTATCTTTAATCTAAATCCATTCTTAGTTCGCAGTTCCAGTAAAAACATGGCATAAACCTTGTAATTGCTGGTAGGCACCTACCAATATAATTGGTAACTTATATAGCGCTATGCCTAGCGCTTGCCCTGAAAGTGTGCGCACACCGTAGGGGCGTCAGCTCACTATTGACACTGGACCTTGTCCTGCTCCCTGAGCAACGTATCTTTAGATCACCTTTAGCAGCTTCCTAGGCTGCAATTCGGGATTAGGTGTCCCGAATCCTTTAATGAGTTATTTCCCTATTGTGTCTCACCACAACCCCAATAATTGATATTTCAATTTGTGTTGAGTTGTAGGTTGGGTAATCAGGGTTTAGTGGTACTAGTTCAACAACATCAACTCCAAATTCATTAATACCAATCACTCTGTACTTTTTGAAAGTTGTTCTTGCTATTCCATGTTGGACTTCTTGAGCAATTACAAGCGATCCAGGTTTAGGTTCAAGAGATGCATCAACAACAATTTCATCGCCAGCCTTAAATTCTGGTGACATGCTATTTCCTTCAACTTTAAGAGAGAAAACGCACTCTGGCTTATATCCTTGATATGTTGTGTAGCTTTCTCCAATAGGGTTTATTCCATCATAGCCAACATCATGGAATAGACCTGCTTGGACATAATCTAATAGGGGAATTGTTCGAAGGTTATTCTTGGTTGGTCCAACATTACTTTCAGACACAATAGGGCTTTGATCTTCTTGGTTTTCAAGATCTAAATAACCATTAGGCCAGCCTACTTTTTTCTCTAAGTTCCTAGCAGCTCTCTCGCCAAAACTACCGTGACCATTAATCATTTGTGAAATATGGCTCGTACTTAAGTCGTAATGTTCGCAAAAAGCTGCATCACTCTTAAATTTCCCAGATTCGATTAAAGCATCAATAGCTTTTCGCAGATTTCTGCGTCTTCTTGCAACAGTATCCATAAGCTCTATTTCATATAGTTTTTAGTAAAAAGTAAATTCGTATTCGCTAAATATCTGTTGACTTGTTTAGTGATTAAAATTAGTATTTACTAAATAAATCACTAAAGGAGATAACTATGTCTTCTTCAAACACAGAACAGCTTAAAGCTTACTTATCGAAGATGACTGTTGAAGAACGAAAAGCCTTTGCAAAAGCATGCCTAACGACTTTAGGGAATCTTCAACAAATTATTTATGTCAACAAAAAATGTGGTGCTGCATTAGCTATTCGAATTGATAAAGAAAGTGAAGGAAAAGTTCCTTGTGATGAACTTTGTCCTGATGTCGATTTCGATTATGTCCGCAGCCAAGCATTAACCGCTTAGGAACTAAACCATGAGCAAAGTATCAACCGAATTGAGTGCAAGGGCTAGAAATGAAGTTTCTAGAGTTTTGCAAGCCCTTGCATCAAGCAATCAAAGTCAGGTTGCTGAACAGTTGGGGATTGATCCAAGCACATTATCACGAATGAAAAATGATAGAAAATCCAATGGCTTGACTGAGCTTGAGAACTGTTTAGTGCTATTGGATGTTCTTGGATTCAAAACTGTCCTCAAGAAATATCGAATGATTAGCGAGGAAAAACTAAATGCGCTTTTTGTGATGTCAAAAGCGTGGATGGAAAGCAAGCAAACCATTGACGATCTTTTTCAAGATGACATTGAAGATTTCGGAATGTGTTTTGAGCTTGGATATAAAGAAAAAGCCTGATGGTGACAATCAGGCTTAGTGTTCAAACAAGGTGGACCAAATGAACTATTCAATATTAGCAGACATTGAACTAAATCGGAAGATTAGTTTGTTTCAAAAAGCGGTTGAGGCTTATGTGCTTAATCGAACTCTCGAAAACTCTATGGCATTGGCTAAAGCAAAAGCTGAATTAGCTGCACTTGTATTGAGAGGTGTTTGATGGGTGCATTGAAGCAGGCTGAAATTATTCCAATTTCAAAAGGTAAGGGCAATATGACAGACAAGTTCGAGGAGGGTCATGTTCGCTCAAGCTGGCAATACAGACGTGATGTATATCCGTTCATTTCTGATGCTGCTCGACATGTCTACTTCATGCTCGAGAGCTACATCAGTGGGTTCAATAAAGAATCGGATTATGTTAGCTACTCACAATTACAGGAAGAGAAGCGTCACAAAGACAATCCCAAAGCTAGAAAATCAAGCTCAAAAACCGTTAGTAAAGGGCTTGAGGAATTAATTTCATTGGGTGTTATCAGTGTTATTTCTACACATCCGAAATTAGGAAATCAGTACAAAATTAACGAAGTTTCGCTGTCTGACCACTTTACTAAGGAAAGTACTTCACCTAGTACAGCACTTTACCTAGTAAAGCACGAGCACTTTACTAAGGAAAGTACGAGCACTTTACCTAGTAAAGACACAATAGATAATACTTATAGAAATAATTATAGAGAGAGTGACGCTCAACAAAATCCAGTCGATGAAATTCTAAAGATCTGGACACCTAATCTTCATCAACTCAATTCTTGGTTACAACGTTCTGGTTTACCAAAAATCAGCCAAGCGCAAGTTGACGAGTTACTTCTTGAAATCAACCCACACTACGAAAACAAAATCATCACTGGTGCAGTAACAAGCACTCAGATGTATTCAAACTTTGTGAAGTGGGTTAAGCGTGACTACAAGCTCGTAGAGCGTTTACTCCAACAGGCTAGCGGTGTTGCACAAAACATCAATCCTTCTGAACTCAAAGCAGACATGGGGGATTGGTAATGTCAAATATTCATAATATCCCAATGGAACAAGCGGTTCTTACAGCTTTAATGACTGTGGATAAATCGTTTGACGTTGTAAGCAATGATCTTGATGTTGAGTGCTTCTTTCCAGAGCGCCATAAGCAAATCTTCCAGGCTATTGCCGACCTTGCTAACGAAAACAAACCTTATGACTTCGTTATGGTTGAGCAGCAGCTTAAACAAAAAAACGTAATTCATTTGATGGGTGGTTCTGAATACCTGCTTCAAATGAGCAGTGAAGCGCCTTCAAGCTTTTACAACCTAGAGTCTTATGTTGCTGAGTTGAACAAGTTCAAGGCACACCGTGAAGTTGAGCATATCGGGAAAAGCATTGCAGAGATTGCTAAAGACTTAACAATACCTGACGTTCATATTGCGGCAGAAAGCATCCTGGATGGAAAGAAAACTTCAAACGATGTTGAGAAGACTAGCTTCACTTTTGAAGAAGCAATGAACCGCGCTACAGACCGTTTGATTCAAAAGGCTGAGGCCAAAGCTAACAAGCAATACACAGGCGTAAAGTTCAACTTAACCCAACTGGATAACCTGGTTGGATTAATTCAAAAAGGGCACTTCTGCATCGTTGGTGGTCGTCCTGGTTCTGGTAAATCAACACTGGCGCAAATGTTAGTAATTCAAACAGCAGTGCAATACAACGAGCCTGTATTGGTTGTGTCTGCTGAAATGGATGTAGAGACATTCGCAAACCGTTGTATCTCAGCTTTAACCAAAATTCCTTATGACAACATTCATAACGCTGAATTATTTGATGGGATGTTGGCTCAATTTGCAGATGCTCAAAGACGATTCAGTTCTTTGCCAATCCATATCGAAGACAAGCAGAAACCTACAATTGCAGAAATACATTCTTGGGCGCGTAAAGCTAAGCGCAAGTACAAAAAACTAGGGTGCATCGTAATTGATTACCTTCAATTGGTACGCGACCCAAACAAGAAAGACCGTTACCAGGAAGTAAGTTCTATTAGCCGTGATTTAAAAGCATTGGCTAAAGAGTTTGATTGTCCTGTTATCGCGTTGGCTCAACTTAATCGTGAGTCGGAGAAAGGGAAGCGTCCAAAAGCGTCGGATCTAAAAGAATCAGGCCAGATTGAGCAGGATGCAGATCAAATCATCCTAGCGAATCCAATTATTGGTGAAGACGACCTGCCATCAGGTGTTACTGAATTAATCGTTGCTAAAAACCGTCATGGCAAGAAAGGCGTAGTTCGAGTTATGGACCGCTTAGATATTTGCCGTTTTGTGACTATTCGAAAAGAAGGAACGGCAGCATGAAAACATTAAATAGAACTAAGAAATTGAACTTTGATGATCAACTTAGCTTGCTCATGTTCGGTTGTCATGCGACTGCGCCTTTCAATGTCAAAGACGTGAAGGAATCAGTGTTTGATTTCAATCGAGGAACAATTTATAGCGCTCTTCAAAAGTTTGTTGAGTGGAACTATTTCGAGCGTGTCGGCAAGAACCATTACAAAGCTACCCAATACGCTAAAGACATCCTGAATGTAAAAGGGGAGCTAAAAGCATGATCGAATTTGTTGATTACACCTCAATGATGAAGCTGCGTAGAGCTTATAACCTCGGCACTCGCAACAAAGAAACAAGAGCAGCAGCGAACCTATACGAGAAATTAAGAAAGCTGAAAATGCTAGACCAGCTCAAGCAGAAAGCCATTACTAAACGTTACAAGGAGGCGGTATGAAACCAGAACAGTTTATTCGTGATTTCGGGGTGAAGAAGGCGAGAGAGGTGGTTGAGGGGGTGCCTGAAGGTGCAACTCACTACGGGCTAAGACAATACCGCCAGTGGGAAGGTCGAATTCTAAAAACATTTACAGAAGGGTCTTGGCGTTCAACTGCTGTTTTTGGTGGAAATCTTAGATTTATTGAAGATGACTGCCTGTGTATTCAAGACCTCAAGCGTCTGGTGGAGTCAGTTGATTTGGTTAAAAAACTAGGTGGACGATCTGGTGCTATTCGTGAGTATTTTGAGTATGTCCATAGTGGGAAATCTGAATTAGATATTCGCCCTAATGAGCTTGCAAGAGCAATTAAAGACCACGAATCAATATACGGAGCCAGCCATGAGTGAGTTTAAAAAAGGCGACATCCTAGTTAATCAAACGGCTGTTAATTCAGGTCTTGTTGAGCTGCTGTACGAACATAAGCACTACTTTCATGGCTTTAGCAAAGACTTTGGAATCATAACAATTGCTAAGAAGAAACTTGATAGGTATCGCAAAGCAACTGAAGCAGAAAAGCAGATAGGGCTCCGCATTGACTGCGAAGTATTAGACAAACCAGAAAACCACATCAGCCCGCTTTGTGAGGTGAAAGATCATGAGGCTAAATAAAAAACAACGCGAAGAGTTAAAACAGAAGTATGACGGCCATTGTGCCTATTGTGGTGAGTTGCTTGGCGATAAGTGGCATGCAGATCATCTAGTTGCAGTAGTCCGTGACTTAACTACAGGAAAGCCAGAAAAACCTGAAAACGATGTCTATGAAAATTTAATGCCAGCATGCACTGCTTGTAATCACAATAAGCGCTCATTGTCTTTAGAGTCTTGGCGCTCTCTTCTTGCGCACTATCGTGACATTCAAGTGCCTCGTGACTGCTCTCAGATACGCCACTTAATGCGCTTTGGATTGGTTGAGTTCATCCAGAAGCCTGTGACCTTTTACTTTGAATCAAAGGATGTTTGAGATGGATAAGTTTGAGGAATATTTCAGAACAACCAAGCACTATGAAAACATGTTGTTGGAGATTGCCAGAAATCAATTGTCTGTAAGTGTTTTTGATAAGAATGGCAGAAAGTACAGGAATCATATTGTTCAGACTGCTTATGAAGTTTTCCAGCACCAGCAAGCGAAAGTGGAGGAGCAAGCCCAAGAAATTTCGAATCTCAAAAGTTTGATTCAAGGGCATGAGCTACTACACCAACAGAACTTAAGTATAAAG
Organism: Acinetobacter sp. OYA S30; assembly: GCF_033599315.1. Taxonomy (NCBI): domain Bacteria; kingdom Pseudomonadati; phylum Pseudomonadota; class Gammaproteobacteria; order Moraxellales; family Moraxellaceae; genus Acinetobacter; species Acinetobacter sp. OYA S30. Next base: position 15,060 of record NZ_JAWVAV010000032.1, on the reverse strand, counting down.
CAGAAGTTGACTAGACGATCAGAGGAGCTGCAAAAGCGGGTGCAATTCCTTGAGCAAGAATTAGGTGCATGGAAAGGGAAATCTATTGCAGCGATGATAAATGGCATGTGTGGTCGTTGCGGTAAAGAACCGTTGCAAGGAATTGGCTCAGATAAAGAAGATTATGCGCTACTACATTGCTTTGGTTGTGGTGCAAACAAATAAGAATGGATAGGAGAGCAAGCGCTCAAGGGGGAAGGACAGTGAATAACGAAGAATTGGCCAAAATCGGAATGATGTTTATTCATTGGATTCAAGTTCATAGAGAATCTATCAATCGCTTTGAAGAGTTTCTGGATTGTTTTGTGCATGACCCTGATGAGCCAGTGCATACAAAAAAGGACTACGACAAAGCATGGGAAATTCAGAAGGAAGCTTCTGTATTGGGTAGTGAAGCGAAAAGACGCTATGAAACCTTGCTTGAAGAAGTTGACCTATATCTAGCGCGTGAAAGAACTGATGTTCTTGAGGCAGGTGACCAATGACCACATTCAAAGAGGCTCAAAGGGTCCAGTCACTGAAGGCAGCTCGCTCTAAGCGATTCAACCGAGTACCTACAGAAGATCAAGAACAAATGACGCTCATGAGTTGGGCGCATCGAGTGAAGTATGGTTCAGGTCGTTTGAGTGATTACTTGTTTCATATTCCAAATGGTGGCTCAAGAAACATTATTGAAGCTGCAAAGTTTAAAAAGTTGGGCGTGAAGGCTGGTGTTCCAGACCTTCAACTTATCATTCCAAATGGTGAAGTACACGGGCTTTGGATTGAGTTGAAGTCAAAGAAAGGGAAGTTACAACCAAGTCAAAGGCTCATGATTCAACGCTTAGAAGAACAAGGTTACATGTGCAAAGTCTGCTTCGGTGCAGATGAAGCCATAGATGAAATTAAAAAGTATTTATGTATTTGAGCAGTTGAGGGGAATAGGGATGAATGAAGTAACAGAAAAGTTTATTGAGGTTAAAGAGGCTGTTTCAACCAAGGTTGAGATTTGCGCAAAAGCAATAAGCGATGATTCAAGAAATTTAAGAACAATCCAGCGGCTAGTGATTTGTGATTTTGTCGGCTCAATACTTGCTGAAATTGGTCGTGATGAAACATTGAAAATGCTTGACGAATTAAAAGCAGGTGTTGAGGCGGTTTATAAGCAGTCTTTGAATTAAGAGGATTGGAATGGCTTTAGAGGTGACGGTATGAATGCGGCAGTAGTAACGGAAAAATTATCAAATCTTGAATGGGTTGGTCAGCAAATGAGAGCTAAAACGGCAAGCTATGAAACGTCTACTGCATCGACAGGAGAGAAAGCGCCTACTTGGGAAGAGCGTTGCGGGGCTATTTCTTCAATTGAAGATGAGGCAACTAAGGCATATTGCGAGATGTTAGTGTGGGGTGATTCAAGAGACACGACACAGGCATTTAAGACGCTTGTTGAGCATATTGGTGAGATATTACATGAAGCAGCAAGCAAAGAGCGTCAGCGACATCACTTTGACCTTAAATTGTTTTGCATGAAGGTAGCTCGCATGCAGGTATTCTTTAAGATGCGTCCAGTGATCAAAGAAGATCGTACTTTGCAGGGACAATTGAAGTTCTGCGGGATTGATGAGATCAAAGCAGATACATATAGCAAGAACTATGCTTATCTTGGCGCAATGGTAGATATTATTTTGAAAGACATGGAAGATGAAATCGATTTCTATGTAGGGCAGTACCGTAAAAAGCTAAACAATTGACAGCTAAACGGATTTAAGGTAATGTTTTTCTATACTGGTCGTATTACGGATTTCCGAAGACCAACACATCAAAGCTCACTTAATCGTGGGCTTTTTGCTTTTATGCCCTACAAGCTTAGAACATTGGATTCCGATGTGCTGGACTGGATTTCTAGTCGATGCTTAAACGTAGGGCTTTTTTGTTGTCTGAAATAAACCTGAACAATTGGTGATTCTATGAAATAACGTCAGCCATTAGGTAATTCGGATTTGTGACGCTGTGCATTCATTTGCTCAGCTATAAGCGCAAACGGTGTGATGCAGAAACCAGCCATATAAGTGGTTTGAATCCAGTGCGATTTCGTCACGTACTGAGTGGGCCTTAGAGTAAATTACAGAATTGGGGTGACACCCCACCCAAAACGAAACGAAAATTAAGAAGTCAGATTGATAGCCCATTTCGAGATGATGGATTGATGAGTAGCGTCTGGCCCCGCGGTGAGGGCTTTTAATGCGCCATTAGCTCAACTGGAAAGAGCATGGGTTTTCTATACCAATGGTTGCAGGTTCGAATCCTGCATGGCGTGCCATTTAATTTAGAGAAGTGAGTGGGCATAATTAGTTTGTGGTAGGAAAACGATAGGATACCTCACACCACAGTAAACGTTCTTATTACAAAGCTCATTTCATCTAAGTCATATGGATTGGGGTGAACATGGACACAATCGAAGCGAAGAAGAATTTAGAAATCTATAAACGCAATCTTAGCCGGTTAGAAAATTATAACCATTTATTCAGTAGCCATACGTTTAAGACTGAATGTCAGCGTGAAGTAAATACTCTCAGAACCAGAATAGAGAATCTAGAAAATGCGTTCGACAAAGAGGCTAAACGAAATAAGAGCGCTACCTTGCGTTAGATGCGGCTATCCTCACTCACAAGCGGCTCATTCTAATAGCTCAAAACACGGGAAAGGGCGTGGTATCAAGGCAAGTGATTTATACGCAGTTCCGCTGTGCTACGTTTGCCATTCTGCTTTCGATAAGTTTGAATTAGGCACAAGACAAGAATCAGAAGCGATGTTTGATCAATGGTTAGAAAAGACTGAATTGATGTTAAAAATAGATACAAATTCCGACAGTGTTTTTTAATTAAATCATGTGGTTATGATATAATTGTGCTTTATGATCGAGGTGTAAAATGATACTAATAAACTTTGGTTGGTGTGGCATAAAATTCAAAAGATCACATGAGTTTGGTAGATTAACAGAAGCCCCATTTTGGCAACTTAAATTCATTTTCTTTGAGTTACTGAAATTTCAAAAAGGTGCTAGTTCGCGCTTCATTAATTATGCATGGAATATGTATAACGACACTGAGCAGACAAAAGAATGGGTTGCTGAAGTCAAAGAGGCTAAAGACAAAGCCTACAATGAAGTGGAAAAGTACTATGAAGAAAAGTATGGGCGAAAGATCGAAGAATTAGAGAAGCGTAATGAATCACTACAGCGCCAATATTCACAGGTCTATTATGAGAAGCATGCACTACAGCAGACAATAAAAATAATCAATGGTGAAGAAGTTCGCCCCGATTTCCTTATGGGCGCGGATCCAAATTAGAACACGCCACCCTCGGGTGGTTTTTTATTGCGAGGTCAAAATGGAACCTAGATTCGTCATCAAAAACCATTCTGACATCAACTATGTAATTGGCTATCTCAATACTAATCATGCTAAAGCTGCGAGTGAAGGGAAGCCTTTAGTCGTATTGATTGCACCACAAGAGAAAGATCGTTCAAAGGCTCAAAACCGTTTGTACTGGATGTGGCTTAATCAGTGGGCTAAACGTCAAGGTACTGATAAAGACTATGAGCATCTATTCTTCAAAAAGAACTTCTTAGCAAAAATCTATGATCGTGATGATGTTGGTCAATATAAGAAAACATTCAAGGCTGTAAGAGAATTAAAGGATTCTAAGCATCCACTCTACCAAGATGTAGCAAACGGTCTATGTGAGCTAATGAGCACTACAGATGCAAGCACAGCTCAATTCACTGAATACCTAAACGACATTCACGCATTCTGCAATAAACAAGGGTGTTATTTGGAAACGCCTGATGATCTTAAGTATGTGCTGGAATAGTTATGAATCAATATCATTGGGTTGAATTGGGAACAACAAAGCCGCTTTTTACTGTATTTGCTAAGACTGAAAAGCAAGCGTTGTCAAAGTTAAGAAAATATTTAGCCAAAGTTGGCAAAGAAAAAATCGAATTGGCAAGAGTTATTGGTTAGAGGCGAATATGGCCTGTAAAGGATGTGAGGAACGTCGTGACTGGATCAAACAACAATTCCAACTGTTCAAAGAAAGATTGCGGTTGCGGAAACAAAGCCAGGCAGGTTTAGAGCTTTAAATAATCAGTTGCCGAGCTAGGGTTTAAAACTTTGTTATAATTCACTTATTACATTAACAAAAGGTTGATAAGTGGAAATTTTTAATAATACAAAAAAGTATGGTCCAAACACTAAAATTTGGAGATACATGGACCTAACAAAGTTTTTAGATCTGATTTTAAATAAATCCATCTATTTAAGAAGAATCGATAAGTTTGAAGATCCATATGAGGGATATATTTCAAGTGCTTACAAAGCAGATCTTAGTGCTCAGTATGAAGTAATTCAATCAGATTTTAATATCTCTCAAGAAGCCAAAGATCGATTACATCAAACACATCTTACTGGATTGGAATTAATACCATTATATGCCTATGCAAGTTGTTGGTTTATAGGGGATGTAGAATCTGCTGCTATGTGGAAATTGTATGGGCAAAGCAATGATTGCATTGCGATTTGTAGCACAATTTATGATTTAGGATTAGCTCTTGAAGAAGGTGATAATGAAGAAGGGGATATTTATTTACAAGAAATTGATTATGTAGATGATTCTTCCTCAGTGAATGCTAAAAATTTCTTAAAACCAATGTTTGAGAAAAGAGTGAGTTTTGCTCATGAAAATGAATTTAGAGCTTTATACTTACTTAATCAAGCGCGTACCCTTTTAAATAGCAATATACATCAGCCGAAAAAGGAAGATGTGCGAAATACTGATGGAATCAAGTTGGATATTGATGTTAAACAGCTGGTCAGGTCTATTTATATATCACCTACAGCGAATGGTAACTTTAAACCAATTGTGGAAAGGGTTTTAGAATTGGCTGGATTTGATGGACTAGAATGCATCCAATCAGAGTTATACAAATTAAAGTAAAATAATTTTCAGTAACCGCCCAAGTGGCGGTTTTTTTTATGAGGTAAATATATGGCAGCTCCAATCGGTAATAGATTCTGGGAGCAGCGCAGCTCTCACGGTCGTAAACCGATCTTTGAAGATCCAGAACAACTATGGGAAGCTGCCTGTGAATACTTTGAATGGGTTACAGATAACCCACTAGAAGAGGCGAAGGCATTTGCATATGAGGGCGTTGTAACTGTTGAAGATTTGCCGAAGATGCGCGCAATGACCATTCAAGGTCTATGTTTCTTTCTTGATATCTCTGACGAAACTTGGGCAACTTACTGCTCTAAAGAAGGTTTTATTGGAATCTGTAGCGATATCAAAAGGGTTATCTTCACTCAAAAGTTTGAAGGTGCAAGTGCTGGATTGCTTAATGCTTCTATTGTTGCCCGTGAGCTTGGCTTAGCTGACAAACAAGAGAATAAGCTGACACTTGAAGTTCAGTCATTATCAGAATTGATGGATGAAATAGGGAAGGATGCGTAACTATAAGGAGTAGCCATGCTGAAACCTGAGCATAAAGCGAAACTTAAAGACCAGTTATGGCGCTTAAATAATCTTTACTACATTACAAATAAGGAAGGCAAACAAGTTAAGTTCAAGATGACACTTGAACAGCTTGAATACTTCGAAAACGAATGGACACGTAACATCATCTTAAAGGCACGTCAGTTAGGTTTTACCACTGAGATGTGCATGATTCAGTTAGATGCTGCATTGTTCATGTCTGATAAGTGTGCTTTGATTGCCCATACATTACATGATGCTAAGCGTCTGTTCCGTGAAAAGGTTAAGTACGCTTACGATCGCTTGCCACACCTTATCAAAGCAGCCAATCCTTTAGAGATTCAAACTAAAGATGAGCTTGTTTTTAGCAAAGGTGGCTCAATTACCGTTTCAACTTCATTTCGTGGTGGAACTTTAGACCGATTACATGTGTCTGAGTTCGGTAAGATTTGTGCGAAGTTCCCAGATAAAGCACGTGAGATTGTTACTGGTGCATTTGAAGCAGTAAGCCTTAAAGGTCGTATCACACTCGAAAGTACTGCTGAAGGTAAAAGTGGTTACTTCTACGAATTTTGCCAATTAGCTGAAAAGTTATTATTACTCAGCAAAAAACTAAGTCCTCTTGATTGGAAATTCTTTTTCTTCTCCTGGTGGAAGAATGCTGATTATGAAATTGAACCAACTGAAGAACTACCTCAGCGACTAGTTCAGTATTTTGAAGAACTGGAAGTTAAGCACAAGATTAAAACAACGCCAAAGCAAAGGGCTTGGTATCACTCAAAAGAGAAAACTCTTGGCGAGGATATGAAGCGGGAATATCCAAGTATTCCTAGTGAAGCTTTTGCTCAGTCTGTTGAAGGTGCTTACTACAAGAACCAATTTAAATTCTTGTATGCCAATAAACGCATTGGTGTATTGCCTTCTAATGATCATTTACCTGTTATGACCTTCTGGGACTTAGGTGTCTCAGATTCTATGGTGATCTGGTTTATTCGAAAGCTATCAGATACTTGCTATCAGGTAATTGATTACTACGAAAACTCAGGCGAAGGTATGCGGCACTATTTCAAAGTGCTTAAAGACAAAGGCTACAAGTACAGCAAGCATTACGCTCCACACGACATCAAAAACCGTTCTCTTATGAATGATGGTAAGTCTCGACTAGACATTGCCAAAGAAGGTTATGTGCTTGATGACGGGGAGAAATACTCAGTCAACTTCGAAGTGGTGCCAAATATAACGGTGATGGATGGTATTGAGCAGGTTCGTGAGATTTTGCCTCTATGTGAATTTGATGAGTACAAATGTGCAGAAGGCATCACTCATCTTGAGAACTACCGAAAAGAGTGGAATGACAAGCTTGGATGTTGGAAAGACAACCCACTTCATGACATTCACTCACACGGTGCTGATGGCTTCCGTATGTTTGCTGTGGCTATGGGTAAAAAGGTTGTTGCAAAAACACTAGATATAGGAATGGTTTACTAATGCCAGTTAATACTGAACATCAAGCTTATGCAGACATGAAAAAGCGTTGGGAAACTATCGACGATGTCTGTGATGGTTCTGCCACGGTTAAGAAGCGTGGCGAACTTTATTTACCAAAACCCAATGTATCGTCTGATTTAACGCAGAATGATCAATATTATTTGGCTTACTTAACCCGTGCTGTGTTTTATGAGATTTCTAAAGACACATTAAACAAGATGGTGGGCGTGGTATTTGCTGAGGACCCAACGTTCGAACCGGATGGAATGGATTTTCTTAAATACGATGCAGATGGTACAGGTAAGTCAATTTACCAAGTTGCACAATCTGCCTTGCAAGGTCAGCTTAAACATGCACGTGGTGGTTTATTTGTTGATTATCCAACTACTGACGGCAATGTGTCTGTGCAGCAGGCAGAGAGCTTAGGCATTCGACCAACAATCGTATTTTATGAGTCGTTGAGCATTATCAATTGGAGTCTAAAGCGAGTTGGTTCGGTCTATAAGCCTGAACTTATTGTCTTGCATGAGAAGTCCACAGAAAAAGATCCAGAAGACGAATTCTCTAAGAAAGAAATCAATATTTACCGCGTACTTCGACTTGATGAAAACAATGAATATAACGTTCAAGTTTATACAGATAAGTCAGGAGAACTACAGGGCGGTGATGCCTTCTATCCAACGAATTCATTAGGCCAAAGATGGAATGAAATTCCTTTTATTCCTTTGGGGTCTTTGGCTAATGATTGGAATATTGACCCGATCCCATTAGAACCAATTGTCACTATGAACTTGGCCCATTATCAAAACAGCGCAAGCTATGAAGAAATGGTATTTATCTGTGGACAAGCTCAGCCAGTTATTAATGAACTTGATGAAGGTTGGCGTGACTGGTTGCAGAAAAATGGAGTTCGCTTAGGTTCTAAGAATCCTTTAATGCTTCCGAAAGGCTCATCATTTGACTACAAGCAAGTCACTGAAAGCACCTTAGCAAAACAGGCTATGGATGCTAAAGAAAAGTACATGCAGGCGATGGGGGCGAAGATCCTTGAGACTGAACAAGTCAATAAGACTGCTACCCAATCAAATAATGAAAAGCTCGCTCAGTACAGTGTTCTTTCTTTGTGTGCGGCTAATACCAATGAGGCGATGGAATACGCGCTTAAATGGTGTGCTGCATACTACGGAAGTGGATCTAAAGCGAAACTCACAATTAAACAAGATTTCGCTAAAGGCAAGATTGACCTTGATACGCTTAAATTCTATTGGGAAATGGTGCTTGCTAATCGCATGAGTATGGAAACCTTCCATGAGTTGCTAACTACTGGGAAAGTTCCAGAAATTAGCTATGAAGATGAGCAAACACGTATAGAAAGCGAGTCAGTTAATAGACCTATGGTGGTTTAATTCTCAGGAGTGACAAATGAACGTCCAGTTGTCACAACAAGCTCTACTTGATGCCCTGGTATCACATCAGGCCTATCTTTATCGGCTCTCTTCAACTGAAATCAATAATCTTCTAACACAATTTGATTCGCTCTCTAGTGAGATGCTTTCAAAGTTAAGAGATTTGTTAGATGACTTGAGTGACGCTGAAAAGACTGCATTGATGGCAGGGCAATACACAACGCCAGCTTTGAAAGAAGTTAGAACATTGGTTCAGACTTGGCAGGCAAGTGTAGCGTCAGGATTGCTTGAGAGCTTCACTGTAAGCGCTACTGCATTAGCGGTGTATGAAGCTACATATCAGGCTAAAACCCTCGCTAATCGCAAAATAGAACCAAATGGAAAGACGCTATTCAACAAGGCAAAGAAAACGCCTTTAAGCGGTGGTGTGCTGCTTGATTACCTATTCGAGAAGATCGCAGACGATGCAAAAGTTCGGGTAGAGCAAACTATTCGAGATGGTCTATCTCGGGGTCAGACAAACCAGCAGATTGTTCAGCGAATTAAAGGCAAGAAGGCTCTTAATTACCAAGACGGTTTGCTTGATCAGAGTAGAAACCAGATTTCTACAATGGTACGAACTGCTCGAAGTCATGTGTCCAATGTTGCTCTGAATGAAACATATCAGATCATTGGTGTTGAATATGTAAAGTTCATCGCAACACTAGATAGCCGCACTTCTAAAATCTGCATGGGTTATTCAGACAAGGTTTATAAGAAAGATGAACCTCATCCTGTGCCACCACTTCACCCCAACTGTAGATCGATTCTAATTCCCGTCTCTGATGATTCAGGAAAAACAATTGGGATGCGTCCATTTAACAATAAAGTGAATGGTGAAGGTGAAATAGGCGTTGTTGATTCAAATACAACTTTCAAAGGTTGGTTTGATAAACAAGATGCAGCTTTTCAAAAGTCTTGGCTTGGGCCAACAAGATACAAACTATTCAAAGAGGGTAAGTATTCTCTAGATAAGTTTGTAGATCCGCTAACAGGTCAGCCATTCACACTTGCTGAACTCAAAAAGCTAGATGAAGAAATGTTTAAGAGGTTGGGATTATGAAAGTAATTAGTCGAGGTGTGCCGCCCGAGTTGCAGACCTATAGAGACTCATGTGGCAAGTGTTATTCAGTTATCGAATTTCAAAAGAATGAGTTGCGAGTCATGAGCGATAGAAACGAAACTATCTATGTGTTGAATTGCCCTGTATGTCGTAACGATATTTGGATTGCATCTCAAGCATTAAAGCCAGTTATTTATAGAAATATGTAAAACAACTTAATTCAAACCTTAGCAGCTTCGGCTGCTTTTTTATTGCCCGCAGTTTGTGACTGCAAAACCGCTCAGGGAGCAAAACATGAAATACAAACTCGATAGCCTAGAGGGCTTATCTGATGAAATGAAAGCGCTTTACGAAGAAAAAGATGGCGCATTTTATTTAAAAGTTGAAGGTCTGCCGCAGCAAGATAATTCAGAACTGGATGGGCTGAAACGGAAAGTTGAAGAACTTCTTGGTGAAAAGAAAACTGCCCAGCAAAAACAACGTGAAGCTGAAGAAAAAGCTCAACGTGAAGCCGAAGAAGCAGCCCGTAAAAAAGGTGACGTTGCTGCAATTGAAGCATCTTGGAAAGCCAAGCTTGAGCAAGCAGAAGCAAAACATGCAGAAGCTACCAAAGCATTGCAAGACCAAGTCTACAAATTAACTGTCGGGCAAACAGCACAAGCATTAGCAAGTGAGCTTTCAATCAAAGGCTCGGAGGCAGTTTTGCTTCCACATATTACAAATCGTCTTCAGGTTGAAACTGATGAAAACGGTGAGGTCAAAGTACGTGTACTAGATTCGCAGGGCAAACCTAGTGCTTTAAGTATTGATGACCTCAAAAAAGAGTTCCGCGGCAATGTGGCATTCAAGCCATTAATTGTTGCTTCAAATGCGTCAGGAAGTGGGGCTTCTGGCGGTGGTTCGGGTGGTGGAGCTGCCAAGAAACCAAGTGAAATGACCACGCAAGAGCGCTTGGAATTCCAAAAGAATGACCCTCAAGGGTTCCAAGCAGCAGTAGCGAATGGTGACTTTAATAATTAATTTTTGGGAGTAACTCCATGCCTTCTTTAGTAGAAGTATTTAACCGTGACGTAGTTTTATCTTATCTACGTCCAAATCCTGTGGCAGTTTCGCCACTCGTGCAGTCAGGTGCATTTGTATCTGATGAATCTTTGCGTCCTTTGCTTACAAGCGGTTCATCAACATTCGTCGTTCCATACATTAACGGTGTGGATGGTAATGTTGAACAGAACTATGGCAACACCATTTTGACTGATATCGCAATGCCTCGCACGATTGATGCAGGTGAAATGCAAGGCCGCGTTGCTTATATGAACGAAGGCTTTCTTGAGTCTGTTCTTGGGCAGTATTTATCGAAGGTCAATTCACTTGAGCTTATTGGTGGAATGCTGAATAAGTATTGGCAACAAGCTGCCGAAAACCGTGCTCTAGCAACAGTAATTGGCTTGCGTAATTATGACCAGGCGAACGGCAAGCGATTCACTACTGACATCTCTGCTTCAACAGCAACAGATGCTTCACGTTGGTCAGTAGATGCCTACATTGATGCGGAAAGCACAATGAATGCTTCATTACGTGGACGTGGTGTGATGTTCGTGCATTCACGTATTGCTGCGAAGATGCGTAAACAGCAATTACTTGAACAAGTGACCACAAGTGATAACTTGCCACCAATCACCGTTTACAACGGGCGCGCAGTCATTGAAACAGATACCAATACGCAAATTGGCACAGGCGCAAACGCTAAGTTCATCACGATTCTTGCAGGTCCACGCGCATTTGCATATGACTCTGTTCCCGGTCCAAAAGATTTGAAGGTTGAAGAAACACAATCAACTGGTAATGGTGCTGGTCATGAAATCCTTTGGACGCGTCGCAACATGTTGATCCATCCGCAAGGTTTTAGCTTCATTGCACCTAAAGACACTTTAACTGGTGGTACAGAGCGTGAGTCTTTAAGCGCTTCTTGGGCTGATTTGCAGAAGGCAGCTAACTGGGAACTTGTAACCAAACCAGAAGACACCTCAATCCGCTTCCTAATTACTAACCTTTAAGGAGAGCAGTCATGGCTGAGAAGCAACCAGACTACAAATACCAATACCCAACTGACCGCCGATATGCTGATGACGCAACAGACACATTAGCAGCAGGCACAATGTTTGACCCTGCCAAAACAGCGGGTGATTATGGCATTAAGGACCCTGAAGTAGCAGTTCCTGTGCCAGAAGCACCGCTGAATGGTGGTGCATAACTAAAGCAGGGCGGCTTTCGGGCCGTCCTTCTTAATTAGATTTTTAGGATTAAGCTATGAACTATGTAACAGTCGAAAGTGTGACTCAAAAGCTAGGGCCTGACTGGTGGGGAACTGGTGATCCAGTTATTGCTGTAATGCAGGCTAATGCGTGGCTTAATGCTAGAAATTTACCAGATTATCCAGACGGTGAAGTGCCTGATGCAATCCTCACAGCAGGAGCTTATCTGGCAAAGCTTGCAGCAGCAGGGCAACTCTACACAACTAAAGAAGGTGTTGTTGCCTCTAAAACGGTATCTGCACAGTCTGGAACATCAGTAAGCAAGACCTATGTTGCTGGCAAAGAAGAATCGGTCAGTGGAGATATGCAATTTATCCTTGACCTTCTAGAGCCATTCTTTAGTGAGAAGTATCACATCAACACATATGTCATTACGGAGTAAGCCATGGGAATGCGTGATGAGATTCAGCAAGAACTTGGAGCTGCCTTTGATGCTGAAGATGAGCTTGCTGATGCTGTAGATACATTCACTTGTACCCGGAAAAAATTAGTTAGCTCCAATCCCGCGACTGGTGAGGATACTTACACCGAATATGTATATAGCGGCAGAGGCGTCCTATTTGGAAGCTGGGCAAAAGATTTGGTCAAGCCTATAGATTACCGAGCAACAGACTCTAAAGCCGTGCTACTGCAAAATGAAGTGAAGGATTCAGCAGGAACTTTAGTTAAGCCAGATGTTAATGATATTTGGGTGATTGAAGGTGGCAATTATCGAGTTGTGAGTTATGGAAAAGATGCGGCAGATTCATGCTGGTTCTGCCAATTGAGGAAAGTCTAATGATTAACTTAGATGATGGAAATCTAATTACTCAGGCCATTAATGAAGATGGCGTTTATCACGTTGAGGTCCGCAAATCTACTAATGGACCAAAGAAGGTGATGTTAGAGGGCGAAGAATGCAAGTTCGTTATCTTTGCGGATACTAACAAGGGCTATCTTATTCGACATAAGACAACTATTGACGGTCGGGTTGTTACAGTAGGGAATGAACCAGTATTTGAGATACTTTTTGGTAAAGTTGAGGTGACTTTTGATGGGCTGGACAAATAAACCGAGTGCCTTCATTAAAACAATTGAAGCCGACCTTACAAAAAAACAGAAAGATATTGTCATTGATGCGTTGGGTGGAGTGGTAATGCAAAGCCCTGTTGATGAGGGAACATTCCGTGCATCACATCGAGTCAGTATCAATCAGCAAGATATGACTTTTAATGAGTCAGAGAAGGATAAAAACGGCACACCAACTATTAACAAAGGTGAAGCCGTTATTTCTAGATTGGTGCCTTATTCAACGGTCTACATCCAAACGAATGCACCATATGCACCTAAGATTGAGTATGGCGACTTTACTGATAAACCAGAAACACCAAAAACTACAGGCGGCTACTCAAGACAAGCGCCTCAAGGTGTCTATGGCCTAACTTTTAACTATATTGCTCAGAAATACGGTGGTTAAAATGGCAATGACTTTAGATCAAGCACGACAGGCCATTATTACTAGAGCAATGGCCTTTACTGGAATTGAGCAGACCCGAATTAAATATCCTAATAAAGACTTTACAGTTCCGACTGATGGGCTTTGGTGTGAAATTAATGTGTTATGGGGCGGTTCAATCATTGCAGGAATTGGTGACGTGCCTTGTACAAGGCGAACAGGGATTATCTCAATCAACTGCATGGCTCGTCTGAACACACATGAAGTAGTAATCACAAAGCTCGCTGATGCTTGGTTAGCTCATTTTGAATACTTTACGAGCGGACAGTTAGAAGTCTTACAAGGTCAAGTGCAGAACCTCGGCAGTAATGGGGATTTCATTCAGTACAACATTTCAATAAATTATCGCGTCAATTAACGAATTTAACTTTTAAACGAACCTGTCCTTAGCGGCAGGTTTTTTTATGCCTGAAATTCAGGCGAACACTGGCTAGGTTGATCCCCGAAAAGCACACTTTTCATGTTCAGTGTGCCTGCCAGTTTATTTTCTTCAAATATCTAATTTTAAAGATAAATCCAAACTTGGGTTAACCGTTTTGCCATACAGATATGTCTCGTTACCGCATGTCTGTGTGGCTTTTTTATTTGGTAACGAGGTAAACGATATGAATGCAATTGTGAAAATTGAAAATCAAACTCCATTTATCGAAGTTGAATTAAATGGAAAAGTCCAACTCGGCGTGAATGCGCGTGACCTACATAAAATGTTAGAGGTTAAGACGGACTTTTCGGATTGGATTAAGCGACGCATTAAACAATGTGGCTTTGAAGAGAATTTTGATTTTATTAAGCTCCTCAAAAAAGAGGAGCTTTCAAAAACAGGACAAAACCTAATTGAGTACATCATCTCGGTGGATATGACCAAACACCTTGGGATGATGGAGCGCAATAAAAAAGGTCATGAGATCCGCAAATACTACATCGAGCAAGAGGAATTGGCTCGTCAACTCAAAGATGGGCTACAGGTACGCATTGGCAAGCTTTCAGCACAACTTGAGCTGATTACCCAATCTCTGTCAGGCGCAGCAAGCTTTCTATCAATCCATGGTAAGCAAACAAAGCCAGCTATGCTTAAAGAATTGGATGATCTGATTAAGGAAGCGCAACCATCCTTAGATTTTGATGAGGATAAAGATAATGACAAATAATGTTCCTGCTTACATTGTGGTGGAGTGCAGGCCAAGCACAGAAGAAGATGGTTATGCCGATATTGTTATTCATAACGACACCTACATTTTTGAAAGTGTAGAGCCGACAGAAAACCTGCGCGCAGCAATGCTAATAGCTATTGATATTGAGCGAACCAAGCCAAACCATCGACACATTACACTGCATGCCGAAAGCATCCTGAAACTATGCAAAGGCATACAGGGTGAAACCATAGATTCCAACAAACATTAAACCCAGCCAAGTGCGGGGTTAATTATTTCCAAACCAATGCCGCCGAAAGGCGGTTTTTTATGCCTAAATAATTTATGTACCACCTCATCGGTGGTTTTTTTATGTCTATAGGAATCACTTATGAGCAATTTTGTTTTTAAGCGTGGTGACACATTCAACTTAAACCTACAGTTGGTTGATATGGATGAAGCCCTGCAATATCCACCGGATGATGTTCGCCGTGCCATCGATCTGACAGGCTATACATTCACATCGCAAGTTAAATCGTTGGCTGATGGAGCAGCTGTGGCTACCTTGACTTGTGCG
>NZ_JAWVAV010000031.1:0-40201 GCF_033599315.1 Acinetobacter sp. OYA S30 | reverse complement strand
TTTATATTGAAAACTTGCCTACATATAAAATTGTGGTCAGAGTCAAAGGTTATGGCCAGAATGAAAAGCGAAATATAGTAGTAGGAAAAGCAATTTCTAAAGATGATCTGCCTATTGATATTCAATACGGGGCTAAAGAAACTAGAGAAGAGGCTAGAGTTCAGATAAATAAAGTACTAAAGCTTGTAAAAAATTATTTTAAAAACATTCAAACTGTTAGCTACAATGAAAAAAATGGGAATATAGTTGTTGAAGTTAAAGGAAAAAGTACTGTTGAAAATTTAAAGAAGGTTGATCAAGTACAATCTCTTTGGAAAAATCCAAATCTACCAATTGAAATTAAATTTGTTAGTTGGTCTATTAAACCATTATAGTTTGTATAATTGATTCTTCTAAGTAACCATAAAATAACATGTTTATAGAATTTAAAGATTTGAAGAAAAAGCGAAACATCGCTTTATTAATTGTAATTTTTCTTATTTTTGGTGGGGCATATTTCATTATTAACAATAAGAGAAATATTCAAAAAGTTGAATTAGTAATATATACCGATAAAACGATAAGCGAGAAATTTGGAGAAATTAAAAGTTATAGTATTCGTAGTTTTGGATCGGACCATTATTCTAGCCCTAAGCGACCAGCTTACTCTTATAAGGTTGATATAACTGGTGAAAAAGCTGATGGAATAGTTGAAATTGATATGAGAAAAGATCAAGGACAGCTTAAATATCTATATACAATTAAAATTACGGATGTAAGCCCGCATAGTTTTCGTATAAGAATAGGAAAACATTGATACATCTTAGTCTTTAAGATTTGTTATAAATAAAAAAGAGACCCATCAATGGGTCTCTTTTGATTAAATCTTTTATTTCTAAAACCTAAACTGCTTTTTGAACCTTTTGCGCTTTTGGCAATGTCGGTTTTCTTCCTAAATACAACGCAATCATGGCACCCGTAAATGTAAGCATACATAACGGTAAAAGAGAAATAGGGAAGCTACCCGAATAATCTTTTACAATACCCATAATAGAGTTCATAAGCCCAGTACCAATATGCGCAATCGTATTCACCGCTGCAATACCTACAGCTACTAAAGTAGGTGGTAAGCGCTCAGAAACCAATGCCCAGAAAGGACCTTTAATGGCATAGTTACCCATCAAAACGAGTGAGAATAAAAGTAAGCTCAAAGTTAAAGACGAGGTAAAAATAGTAAGAAGCAAACCAAAACTGGTCACAAATAACGGTATAGCTGTGTTGAGACTCTTATTACCACTTTTATCGGCATGTACGCCCCAAACAATCATGAAAGCGGCAGCTAAACCAAACGGAATCATATTTAAAAGACCTGTCTGCATGGCAGTTAGATGGAAGGCTTTTAAAATCTGAGGCATCCATAACGATAAAATATTGCTGGTTGCTGAACTTCCTGCATAAATAATTGCAAAGAACCATAGATATTTATTGGTAATCAGCAGTTTGAACTTACTCTTTTTCTGTTCGGCACTGTCTTGTTTTTCAGAGTTCAACAGTTGATTTTTTTCAAAAGTTAAAGTGCTTGATAACCAGTCCTTTTCTTCTTGATTTAACCATTTCACATTGTTCGCGGTATTCGGCAGCCATACAAGGCACAACAAACCAAGAAGGATTGCGGGTAATGCTTCAAGAATTAAAAGCACTTGCCATCCACTTAAACCCAGTAAACCATGCAAGCCCAACAGTAAGGCAGATAATGGTGAACCAATAAAGTTAGATAAAGGAATCGCAACCATAAATACGGCAACAATTCGAGCCATATATCGTTTAGGGAACCATAGTGTTAAATACAGTAATACGCCTGGGAAAAAACCGGCTTCGGCAGCACCAAGTAAAAAACGTGAAATTGCATATGAAATTGGGCCGGTAATGAAGGCAGTACAGCAACCGACAATGCCCCAAGTAATCATGATTCTGGCAATCCAGATACGTGCACCTAGCTTTTCCATAGCCATGTTACTTGGAATTTCAAATATGACATATGCAATAAAAAATAATGTCGCACCAAAACCAAAGGCAGTAGCAGTTAAACCAATTTCTTGGTTCATGGTTAAAGCGGCGAAACCAATATTCACCCGATCAATATAAGCGATGAAATAACAAAGAATGAGGAAAGGAAGAATACGAAAAGAAAGTTTACGGATCGTTGACTTTTCTACTTCCGATATAGATATATCATTTTTCATACATACTCCTTATGTACGTGAGAAACCAAACAGCTCGGTAGGGTTCTGATTTAAAATTAAACATTGCTCGTGTTTATCAAACACAATCTGTTTAAAAGCTTTAATCGCATCTTCATAAGTTATTAAAGATTCATGTTGGGTATGTGGCCAATCACTTCCCCAAATGAGTTTGTGTAAAAAGCCTTTTTCTTTAAAAATGTTATAGGCCTGTTGTGCCGTATTTATGTTGTTTGGAGTAGTGCCCAAACGGTAGAAGCCGGACACTTTAATCCAGTGCTGTTTTACGTTAAGTAAGCTTAAAAACTTCTGATAATCTGGATCTTCAATCCCCTTAACAGGGTCAACTCGGCCAAAATGGTCAATTACGACATCAAAGCGGTATTCATCCAATTGTGGCAAAAGCTGAAACAGATATTTCGGCGGTGCGTGTAATTCAACTTGCCAGTTGAGGTTTTCCACATTTCGTAAAAATTTTTGCCAGTCAGGCGTATTTAGCGCAGGAGGGTTAAGACCGAATAAATTTAAACGAACACCTACGATGCCTTGTGCCTTGAGATTCACTAGCTCATCAAAAGTCGTCGTATGTTGAACAACGGCGATCCCTTTTAAACGGTCAGGGTATTGCTGAATTGCGTTTAACATCGCTTGGTTATTGGTACCTAAAAAGCTGGGTTGAACCAAAACACCATGCGTGAAATTGTGTTCATCAAGATGAGAGATAAAACTTTGTACAGTTGCCTCATAATCAGGTGCATAACGTGCTGTTTCGATACTGTGGTCCTGAGTCGAAAAAACATGTGCATGTGTATCTATACAGTTCATTTTCATCTCACATTACAAATTTTAAAGCGAAAATAGCGATTAAAGCGGCAATGACTCCTACAGGAATTGCTTTAAATAACAGTTGATTAAAGAATTTGGTTTTGTCGATGTCTGCTGGTGCTGAAGCCATAATGAGGCTACCGCCAGACGAGAAAGGAGAAATCGCTGTAGACTGAGCGCCAACCACAATACAAATGAACAGCACTAGTGGGTTTAGGCCAGAGGTAAGTGCAAGCGCCGGAACAATTGGAAATAAGGTAGGAGCAACCACGCCTAGAGTGCTTGAAAATACAGACATAATGGCACTGATCAGACATAACAGTACTGGAATGACCCACACAGGAACATTGTTTGCTAACCATTCAGATAGGGTAGTAATAATGCCAAGTTTCACACCTAATGCGATGAGCATACCAACACCGCAAATCATGATCAGTGTTCCCCAAGGTACAAGTGCAATGACCTTTTTCTCATCGGCAAGTTTCATAAGTAAACTAATGAGCGAGAAGGTAATGGCAAGGAAGGCAATATCAATTTTGGAGTTTAAAAAGCTAATTGTTTTTACATCGGGAAAAACAAGGTGCAAGATTGGAAAAACTAAAACAATCGACATCATTAAAATAATAAGGAAAATAGATTGTTTCTGTTTTTTGTCGAATGGCTCAGGCTTTTGATCTTCAATTACAATTGAATTACTTTTTCTATTCCAAAGGGTATAAATTCCCAACACCGCAATTGGAATAATTAAAGTTAAGACAAAAATTCCACTGCTATATGAAAAAGCTGTTTGCGAGCTAATGCCAGTATTTTCCATTAAGCTTCGGAAAATAATGCCACTTTGCGATGTCATAAAATTTGCGCCAGCTAAAGCGCCATAATTTGCGGCCATCCCACCAATAATCATATTCATATTGGTTTTTTTACACAGCAGCAGTGTAATGGGTGCCATAAAGGCAAGTACTGTATAAAAACCAGCACCTAGGCCAGCAATAATGGTTGCTGCGAAAAAAATCGCTAAAGGTAAAAACTGAGGAAACTTACGGCATTTATATAAAAGATGGCTGGCAAGCTTCTCTAAAGCACCATTTGCCAAAGCAAAGTTATAAAACAAAGTAACGGATAAAATAATAAAGAAAATTTTGACAGGCCATAATTCAATAACTTCGGAAGGTTTAAGACCCATGCCAAAGCAACCAATCAGGTAGGCAAACGCTATCGTAAAAAATCCGATATTAATTTTCGTTTTATAACCTAAACCTATCGATACGGCTAAAGCCATCAGCATCAATGCAGTCATATTATCTTCCTTGATAAATATATAAACATCTAAACATATATATGTTTGGTTTTTTGTATTACACAGAACTATGCTAATATTGTCAAATCGATTTCATAATGTTTAACGCAAATGCTTGATGAGACTGCATTTAAAAATTTTAAATTGCCAAGATATGAAAAGGTCCGTTGGGAACTTCAAAAACTACTGATCCAGTCAAAATGGACAGTCGAAGAGCCTATTCCAAGTGAACAAGAACTTGCGCAAATGTATAGCGTATCGGTAGGAACCGTTAGAAAGGCGGTTGAAGGACTGGTTGAAGACGGCTTATTAGTTAAACAGCAAGGAAAAGGAACTTTCCTCAAACAACCTAATTTTGAAAATTCGCTTATTCGTTTTTTTAGATTACGTAATAAAAAAGGCGAGTTCATTCAGCCACAAGGACAAATCAAAAAAGTAGAAGTGTGTGATGCAATACCGGAAGTAAATGCCGAGTTGGGGCTTGAGCACACCGAAAAGTTGCTTTATATCGAGCGTGTCCGTAAGCATGAAGATGTCGTTGTATTAAGTGAGAGAATCTGGCTACCTGAACGCTTATTTAAAAATCTGGAAGAAATTCCAATCGCTGAGTTTGGTAACTTACTTTATCCTTTTTATTATCAGCACTGCGATCAATTTGTTTCTTCTGCAACAGAACGGTTAACTTTTGAGAAAAATATTAAAGATAGCTATTTAAATAACCACCTTGAAGACCCTTTAGTGAAGGTATGCCGTATTGCAAAAAATCTTGAAGGTGTAGCGGTCGAATACCGTGAGTCTTATGGTTTGGCCGATAATTTTCATTATGAAATAACAATTAATTAATTCTTTATGCAGCTTAATAAAGATTTCCTTATTGAGCTGCATAGCTGGTTCACTATCTTTTATAGTTAAGTATTTCTTGTAGGAAGTGGGTCATTATCCCATAAATCGAGCATCAGCTATTCCTTGAATGCCCAGCCCATAAATGGCAAAAACACTGCCTCGCAATTGGTTGTCATCAGGGAATCTCGGAAGAGGCGGTTGCGACATAGATGTAACAAACAAGACATTAAGATTTTTTCCACCAAAAACCGCACTGGTAATTTTTTTTACAGGCATTTCAATAATACGATCGATTTGTCCATCAGGACGATAGCGTACTAACTGACCCGAATATACTTTTGCATTCCATAAATAACCTTCACGATCTACTGTCGAGCCATCTGCTGAACCACCGTCTGATGTATCTATCTTACAAAAAATGGTTTTATTTGAGATTTGGCCTGTTTCAAGATCATAATCATAAGACCAGATTTCACCTTGCCATGTGTCTGCAAAATAGAGCTTAGCACCATCAGGACTCCAGCAAATACTATTTGAAGTATTAATATTATTTTCTAATTTTTCTATTTTATAATCTGCATCTAATCGATAGAGAGACGCGGTATTCCCATCTTCAAGGCGGTTCATAGAGCCAAAAACGAATCGACCTTGCCGATCGACACGACCATCATTTAATCTATTTTGAGGTAGGTCTGGTTCAGGGTTACAAATAAATTTTAAGTTGCCTGTGTCAAAGTCGAGTTGATATAACCCGTCTTCGAGCGCAACAATTGCGCCGTTATAATTTTCTTGTAAAGCAAAAGAACCTATTTTTTTATGGACTTCCCACGCCCGTATATTCCCACCGAATTCATCACAACAGAATAATCGTCCATCAACAATATCTACCCAAAATAGGCGTTGGCGAACAGCATCCCAAGTTGGGCATTCTCCAAGTTTTGTTTTTACATCTACCAGTACTTTAATTTCCATAATTCCTTTTTTAGTCCTTTTATTCAGTCATTCATCGATGAAACTAAATTAATGAAAGCTAAAAATAAAAACCAATGAAAATTTTTCTTTATCTAATAAGAGATTGTTATTGGTCCAGTGGATTAAAAATGTATGGAGATAAATAGCTAAAACTAAATTGATAAAAATAAGTTATTGCGTGGTGTAGAAATATCATTAGTAATTCTAAATCGACTTGATAGTTTAAGAGTGGACAAATGACATAGCGTTATACGTAAAGGCATGTGGATGCATTTTAATTAAAAAGGAATTAGAAATGAGCCTAAAAAAAGTTCATCGCCACTCTTGGGTATCATTAGTGATTTGCTGGATTATCTGGGTGGTTGTTGCATACGACCGAGAGTTGATTTTCCGCGCAGCCAATATGATTTGTAATGAATTTAATTTATCTCCAACGCAATGGGGATACACCATTGCTGCAATTACACTTTCTTTGGCCGTTCTTAGTATTCCGGTTGCTGCTTTAAGTGATAAACATGCGTCCGGTTGGAAGCGAGGAATTTTTCAGTGGCCCTTAGTAATTGGATTTACTTTTATTTCGTTGCTTTCAGGTATTACATCTTTAAGTTCAAGTTTCTATAAGTTTGTAACCTTACGTATTATGGTTTCTTTGGGTTGTGGGGTGGCAGAGCCAGTTGGGGTGAGTAATACCGCAGAATGGTGGCCCAAGGAACACCGCGGTTTTGCCATAGGCGCTCATCACTCAGGTTATCCGGTTGGAGCGCTACTTAGCGGTGTTGCAATGGCCACCATCATTACCTATTTTGGTCCACAAAACTGGCGCTATGCCTTTTTTCTTGGAATTATATTTGCTGTACCAGCATTAACGTTTTGGGCGATTTATTCCACCCGTAAACGTTATTCAGAGTTTCACCAATCTTGTGTAGATAATCAATTCACACCACCAACAGATTTTGTGCAGGATGAAGGAGAAGAAAAAACAAGTACGCATAGTACATGGGAGCGTTTAAAACAAACTCTAAGTTCTCGGGGAATTGTGTTTACCGCAGCCAGTACTTTAATTACCCATGTGGTTTATATTGGTTTTTTAACTATCTTTCCTGCATTTTTATACAATATTGTCGGGTTAGATCTGGCGAAATCGGCTGGCTTGAGCGCTGTATTTACAATTACCGGCATGATGGGGCAAATTATTTGGCCGACTTTGTCCGATAAGATTGGCAGACGACTCACATTGATTTTATGTGGTTGTTGGATGGCGGTCAGCATTGCAAGTTTTTGTTTAACCTCAGGCGTGGTTTCCGTCATTGCAATACAACTGTTTTTTGGTCTATCTGCCAACGCAATTTGGCCTATTTTCTATGCGACAGCATCAGATTATGCGCCAGCCGGAGCAATTGGAACTGCAAATAGTTTAATTACAGTTGCTCAGTATGTAGGTGGGGCAGTCGCACCGATTATTATGGGATATTTGCTTACGAGCTTTGGTGGCTGGCATAGTCATCAGGGGTATATCTGGTGTTTTCTCTTAATGTCATGTTGTGCGTTTATTGGCGTGATTTTGCAAATCATATTGGGTTATCTCATTAAAAAAGAAAAATCAGAACAAGTGGATAATTTAAGTTTGAGTGCAAATTAAATTCTTATTTATTTCAAGTTTTTAGTCTTATTTTCATCTCTGATGAAGCACCAGCAAAGTATGTCGATACTGGAATACTTTGCTGGCATTGATAAGAAAGCTAATTCTGCCAATACGGTGTGTCTCCATAGATTTCTGCAAAATAATCGATCACTGCTCTAATATTAAGTGGTGGATGACGAACATTTGGATAAATGGCTGCGATATGCTGGGGTTGTGATTTAATCGCGACTTCATATTCAGGTAAAAGCTTTATTAAGTCACCTTTTTTTAAAGCTTCGCCAATCAGCCAATCAGGAAATAAAACAATCCCCATGCCATGAAGCGCGGCTGTCATTAAACTCTCGGCATTGTTTGAAGAAAGTAACGGGGTAATTGGATAATGTACCCATTCTTCATTGGGCTTTCTCACTAACCAGCGGTTAGGACCTTCAAAACCTTTATAGACTAGGCACTTGTGTTGATTAAGTTCTGTTGGGTGGTCGAGCGTACCGTATTTGGCAACATACTGAGGAGAGGCGGCTAAATGATATTTTTGTGTACCAAAAATACGGGCATGAAATGATGAATCAGTCAGTGCTCCAATACGAAATATTAAATCTGTGCTTTCGCGTAATGGGTCTATAAATTCATCGGTTTGAATTAGTTCTATTAGAAGCCTTGGATAACGCTCTGATAAACCCGCTAACCATGGCGCAATATGCCGTTGACCAAAAAACACAGGGGCATTAATGCGGACGAGTCCCGATGGCTCTATGGTTTTATCTTGTAAAGCCTTTTGAGCTTCATCAAATTGTTCGGTAATTCTTTTTGCATATTCAAAAAATAATTTGCCCGATTCGGTCGGTGTGATTGCTCGCGTATTTCGGTAGAAAAGTTGTTGCCCCAACGCATCTTCAAGTTGTTGAATGGTTCGAGAAATCATGGAGGCAGACACATCTTCTTTACGTGCTACATTTGAGAAGTTTTGAGCATTGTAAACACTAATAAAGAAGCGAAGCGTGCGGATATCAATCGAATTTGTTAAATTCATTTGTGCAATTTCTGCAAAAGTGATTCATGAATTATGCTGTTTTTCTGATGAATTAGCTACCTTAGTATTCGTTGCCTAGATACAGATGAGGCAATGTAGATGCAAATTCTATTACTACTCCTAACCATTTTAGGGGGAATGGGGCTATCGGTCGAAGCCGGGCTTTTAGGGCCGTTAGGAAAGGAAGTAGGTGAGTTGTGGGCCACTTTTAGTATTTTTGGTGTGGGTGCAGCACTTACTTTTTTACTCATGTTGTTTTTTAGCCCACGTAATAGCCCTTCATTTTTTACACTTCCATCTTGGCAATTACTCGGTGGCGTTTTAGGTCCAGCTTACGTCATTATTTTGACCATTACCACTCCAATTATTGGCATTGCAATGACCATGATTGGCATTTTAGCGGGACAGGTATCTAAAAGTCTGATTATCGACCACTATGGTTTACTGGGAACTCCACATCGAAAAGTAGACCGTAAACGGGTAGTGGCACTCATCTTTATTGTTGCTGCACTTGTACTTGTGGCAAAAGCGTAGGAGACAGCCATGATAATTTTAATGATTATTCTCGCCGTTCTTGGTGGTGCTTTGCTGAGTGTACAGGCCGCAATTAATGGTCAACTTGGAGCAAAAGTTGGTGTATTTCGTAGTGCTTTTTTGACTTTCTCGGTCGGTGCTCTAATTACGGCTCTTCTTATTTTTTATTTTGAACCTAAACAAACCTTAACACTATTAGATGTTCCTAAATGGCAGTTATTAGGTGCTATGTGTGGCGTACCTTATATTGTCATTATGGTACTGGCTGTACAAAGAATTGGGGCTGCAGTTGCTACGGTGGCTGTGATTTTTGGGCAACTTTTGATGAGTATCTTAATTGATAACTTTGGCTGGTTCGGCAATGAAACGCTTCCTTTTTCATTGTATCGATTAGGGGCGCTAATTTGCTTAGGGATTGCTTTATATTTTATCTATTCAAGTAGTAAGGATAAAAAGGTAGAAGGGTAATACAAGCTTAAGATTGAAATTAATATAGGTCTCATTGTTAGTCGTAAAGCCCACTAATAATGAGGCCATGTTTAATATTTTAAGTACTTTAATAAATGAAAGAAGTTGCTGTTGAGAGATAGAAGTAAAATATAAGAAATATGGTAAAGTTAAAAACCTAATTCAATACATTAAAATTGATATCAAGATATTGTAGGAAAAACATGGTTAAAATTAAACCTCACCCAGCAACAAGCGGAAATGCATCGGCTGATCGCCTTTTAACTTTGTTAACTGCTTTTAGAATAGGTGATAAATCTTTAACCCTAGCAGAACTCGCAGAACGAACAGAATTAAATAAAGCAACCATCATGCGCTTAATCGTTTCGCTAGAAGATTTTGGTTTTGTTAACCGTCTTTCGGATGGCAGATATACGCTTGCTAGCGAAGTTATGCGTTTAAATACAATTTATCAAGATGCGTTAGACTTAGAAAGACATGTAATGCCTTGTTTACAGCAACTTGTAGATGAAATTGGTGAGACAGCTTCTTTTTACGTTAAACATGGAGCTTATCGTCTTTGCCAATATCGAATAAACTCTACCCATCGACTGCGTGTTCATGTTCAACCAGGCGAAGTTCGACCAATGGATGGAGCAGCATGCGCTCAAGCATTGAAATCAACATATGAACAAGTTTTAGCAAGAACTGAACCTTTTTATTCAACTGGTGTAACAGAACCCCACGCAGCTGGAATGGCATTGCCTGTGTTTGATGCTCAAAATGAGGTAGTAGGAGCCTTACTCATTTCAGGCCCATCAAGCCGTTTTACTGCGGAAGTTGCAAAATCTGTAGGTGATTTTTTCTTCAAAATTGCAGATGACTTAACGAAAAGTTTAGGTGGTAAGAGTATTCGTAATTAAATTTAATATTGTGAATTCAATGTCAAGAAGGGGCTCATGATTTAGCCCCTTTCTTATTTATACTATTTATGAAGTACTTTGTGGTTGTGTAAACAAAACAGCTTTTTTTCTAGACATGATGAAAACCATAATAGCTGACACGAGATTTAAGGCTGCCAGTGGAAGTAAGGCGATAGCATGACTTCCTGTTGCATCATGGATTGCGCCATAGATATTCACCATCATTCCGCCACCAATCAGATTGGCACATGCACCAATTGCTGCTAGGCCTGCCGCTGTTGTAGTCGGTGACATCCATGAGGATGCTAAAGCCCAGAATGGACCTTTTGCAGAATAAGCACCAATTAAAACGATACTAAGTAAAAAGATTGTGCCAATAAGTGAAGATGTGAACAAAGCAATTAATAAACCAAATGAGATCATCAATAGAGCGATTGCTGTGTGCCAAAGGCGTTCATTTTTACGATCTGAGCTGCGGCCCCAAAGAATCATGGCAATAGAAGCTATACCATAAGGAATTGCATTCACCAAACCAATTTCTACATTACTTAAACCGAATGATTTAATTAATTGCGGTGCCCAAACACTCATTGTACTGCCTGCAGCAGAAGCACCAGAATAAATAATAATCATAGACCAGATGTATTTATTCTTTAAAAGTTGCCATAATGAGATATGACCGATTGGAGTTTTTTGTTGGCGTTCAAATTGTAGTCTTTCAACTAACCAAGATTTTTGCTCACTATTGAGCCATTTTGCTTGTTCTGGTCGATCAGTAAGAACAAATAAACAAGCGATACCCAGTAAAACGGCGGGGATACCTTCTAAAATAAATAACCAATGCCATCCACGCATACCCATCCAGCCATCTAGGGATAATAAAAATCCTGATAATGGTGAACCTAGAAAGTTTGCACCTGGAATTGCTACCATGAATATTGCCACCATTCTGGCTCTATAATTAGCAGGTAACCAATAGGTTAGATATAAAATTACACCAGGGAAAAAGCCTGCTTCAGCTGCGCCTAGTAAAAAGCGCATAATATATAATGAGGTGGAGTTCTCAACAAATGCAGTTGCAGATGAAATTACTCCCCACGTCACCATAATTCGGGCAATCCATACTTTTGCTCCAAATTTTTGCATGGCTAAGTTGCTGGGTACTTCAAATAGAAAATATGCAAAGAAAAATAAGCTACTGGCGAAACCAAAGGCTGTAGCTGTTAATCCAAGATCTTCATTCATTTGTAATGAAGCCATGCCAATATTGCCACGATCAATAATAGCGATGACATAACAAATTGTTAAAAAAGGCAGTAATCGCCACGCCACCTTGCGCATTGTTTCGCGCTCTATCGCACTTGGTTGAGAATATTCTGTAGACATAAAAAATCCTTTTTATATTCAATATTTTAATTGTTCTCGCATCTAAAATATTAGAAACAATTGAGTTTCATTTAGCTATTGAGTAACTTCCAGTTAGCGATAGCTCGTGGGTTTAGTAATTGGCCATTCCAAATACTCACGATTTGTTCGAGTGCTAAAAGACCAACACGATTGCGTGAATCTGTTGTGTTTGCTCCTATATGAGGAGTCACAACCAAGTTAGGTAATTCCCATAATGGATTATCTTTTTCTGGCGGTTCTGAAGAAAAGGTATCTAATCCTGCACCAGCAATTTTATTATTTTTTAGAGCATCGACTAATGCAGCCTGATCAATTAATTCACCACGTGCTGTATTGATTAAGATGCTTGAGCTTTTCATCTTTTCAAATTGGGCGTGAGAAAATAAGTGTTTATTCTCTGCCGTAAGTGGACAATGTAGACTAATAATATCGCTGTTTTCGATAAGTTTTTCAAAGTCGTGTTCCTGCTCTACATAATCGAGCTCTGGCAAATTTTGTAGAAACGGGTCATATACTTTTACTTTCATGTTTAAGGGAGCGACTAACTTCATGAGTATGCTACCGATTGCCCCTAAACCAATTAAGCCCAGCGTTTTGCCATATAACTCCACGCCATTTGCACTTGCTTTGTCCCAATGTCCCTCTCGAATACGTTGGTCTAACCATGTAACTTGTCGAGCAACATTGAACATGAGTGCAAAAGCATGTTCGGCAACAGATTGTGCATTTGCACCTACTGCAATAGTGACAGGAATTTTTCGTTCAGCAGCAGCTTGAGTGTCGATTGTGTCAAACCCAACTCCATGTTTTGCAATCACTTTTAAATTATCAGAAGCAAAAATCATATCTCTAGAAAGTTTGCCTGTTCGAACAATGATTGCATCAGGTTGTTCATCATGGATGAGTTTTTCCATTTTATCTTTTGCCATGTAGGGTTCAGTTGGAATCAACTGAATATCATGGGACTGAGCATACAGTAACGCATCTGAAGTTAATGTTGGCCCCGTGATAAGAACTTTACGTTTCATTTTGACTGCACTCCATTTAAGTATTTTGAGCAAAATACATCCTTAGTAATCAATATTATTAAAACGATATTTCAAAAAATTAGTCAATAGTAAAAATTAAATTTAAAAAATGAGCAAAATTTAGTTTAAATTTAATTAAAAATGAAATGACATTTCAAAAAAATGCTGTCATATTAATTTGCACAAAAAACTGATGTAAGGGAAAAGTTATGGCAATTGGTTTTAGAGTGCTAAAAAACGACAGAAAAGTTGAGCAAAAATGGATTGAACAATATCGAGATCTACCAGTCGCTAATGTAAGTGACTCAATGAATCGGATGACTTCAGGTGGAGCTCAATTAAGACCAATGCATAAAAAGGGATATCTTTGTGGGCCAGCTATTACAGTTAAGGCTCGTCTGGGTGACAACTTGATGTTGCACTACGCTATCGATATCGCCGAAGCGGGAGATGTCATTGTGGTTGATGCTGGTGGCGATCTAACCAATGCATTAATTGGAGAGATGATGGTTGCGTATGCCATTAAAAAAGGTATAGCTGGCATTGTTATTAATGGCGCTATTCGTGATTCGGTTGTAATTGGAGAAGGTGAATTTCCACTTTTTGCAGCAGGAATTTCACATCGAGGACCTTATAAAGACGGACCTGGTGAAATTAATGTTCCTATCGCGATTAATGGAATGGTGGTTGAACCTGGAGACTTGATTTTAGGTGATGAAGATGGGCTTTTAAGCGTGCCTTATACGGAAGTTGAAGAGGTTTATCTGAAAGCAAGCGCCAAACATGCCGCTGAACAAAAGCAATTAGAGCAAATCGCCGTAGGTGAAAATGACCGTAGCTGGGTGATTAACAGCTTAAAACAAAAGGGATGTGAATTACCGGAATAAGGTTATTCAAAGCCATTCAAACAGGAAGGGAACTAGCGAAGTCAATGATTGAGCTTCGTTAGTCTATCTAAAGTTAATTCAATAATCATTATTTTACTGATTGAAAAATAGGAAATTTCAATTCGGTCTATGTGATTTCGTCTAAAGGAAAAGGACATGAAATATAAAGGGATAATTTCTTTATCATTATTAATGAGTATTACTTTGCAGCAAGCCAAAGCTGAAAGCGAAGATAACTCGGCGCTAAATGAAAAAATAATTAAATTACAACAGCAAATAGATTATCTCATGGAGAGGCAGAACTTAAATCAAAATAACAGATTGAATAAAGCACCTGAATTGAGTCCAAACAAAACATCAAACACTGATAAGCCTGTTTCGGCTGATCAGACTAAAATTAAATTTTATGGAAATATACGGGTTGATGCTGCATATGATTTTGAAGGTTCAACGCGTTCAATTGCGAATAAAACAGGGTCAATACCATTAGACAATTCAAACTCAACAAGTAAATCATTAAATGTTTCTGCTGCGACTTCACGTGTAGGGGTGGATATCGTTAAGCCAACCTCGAAGGGAGATTTGGTTGGAAAGCTAGAAGCCGATTTCATGGGGAGTGGTGGAGATAACGGTAATGGTTCGGTTCGGGTTAGACACGCTTATATTTCACTAGGAAATTGGTTAATTGGCCAGACGACTTCACCTTTTGTAAATAGTGATACTGCTCCAAGTTTGGTTGATTTTACAGGTGCGATGGGCACAGGAACTCAGCGTAATATACAGGTCCGTTATCAATACATTGTTGATGCCAAACGAAAAATATTAGTCGCTTTGGAAGGCGGTGATGTTGAAAATAAAAATGTAGAAGGTGGAAGTCGTTTTCCTGCATTAACCATGCGATATGAATTTAAGAATCCAAATTTATTGGTTCAATTGCACGGCATGCTTCATGAAAATCGAGCAATTTCTAATGCGAATGAGGAGCAAACTAAACTTGCTTGGGGTGCTGGATTAGGCACAAAGTATAAGCTTTCTGAAAATGACTCAGTTGTGTTTAATTACTATCACATAGCTGGTGATAATCGTTATATGCTTTATTCAAAAGATAATGATGCCTTCTACTTTGATCAAAATCGAATGTATTTAAGTGAATTTGATTCTGTCGAGTTGGGGTATATGCGTAAATGGAATGAAAATTTACGTTCTTCTTTGTCCGCTGGTAGCCTCGTCTACAAAGATTCAGATTTTTCAGAAAATAACCCTGAACAAAATAAAAGGCTAATCAATGCAAGCGTTAATTTATTTTGGACGCCTGTTGAAAAAGTCGATCTTGGTGTTGAATACACTTACGGTAAGAGAGAAATATTTTCAGATTTAGAAGGGAAATTATCTCGAATCAACTTATTAGGTCGATATAACTTTTAATGTAATTACAGAGATTTTAAAGCGCCATTTTCTTCTAATTGATAACAGATGAATTCTTATAAAGTAAAAAAGAGACCAGTGAATGGTCTCTTTTTTCTTAATTATACTAGCATCCTCAAATTTATTTTTTAGTGGTATCCACAGAAACCACAACAGATAGACCAGGACGCAACAATTTAATATCAGGTTGGTTCTCAAGGAGTTTGATGCGTAAAGGTAAACGCTGAACAATTTTAGTAAAGTTACCCGTCGCATTTGTTGCTGAAATTGGCGAGAAGAATGCACCAGTCGATGGTGAGAAACTATCTACCACACCTTTTAACTCAACATTGTAAGCGTCGACATAAACAGTGACAGGCTGGCCGATTTTAATTTGTTTTAGCTCAATTTCACGGAAGTTTGCTTCTACATACACTTGATCTAAAGGCACAACCACCATGAGTGGATTACCTGCGCCAACAAAGTTGCCCACATTTGCAGACTTTTGCCCAATCATGCCATCAATAGGTGCTCGAATTTCTGTATAGCTCAGATTCAGTTTTGCTTTATCAAGCGCAGCTTGGGCTTGTTTTAAAGCGGCTTGTTTAGCCTGTACCTGAATCTTATATTGGTTGAGCTGATACTGCGCATCAATGACTTTTTCTTTACTGCTGTCCAAGTCGGCATATTGCTCGGTCAATGTGGTTTTTGACTGTTGTGTAATCAATCTAGACTCAGCACCAAGTGCCTGTAATTGCTCATAGCGTGCGGTATTATCTTTAGTGAGTTTAATGCCGGCTTCTACTTTTCTAAGCTGGGCCTCTGTTTCTCGAATAACAGTTGGTTGTCTTTCTACTGCCAGCATTGCTTCATTTAAGTCAGCTTGTGCTTTGGCATAATTAGATTCAGCTTCAGCTAAAGCCGCCTGATAATCACGTGCATCAATCCGTGCCAAAAGCTGGCCTTTTTTTACGGTCTGGTGATCTTTAATATAAATTTCTTCAATATTACCTGACACTTTGGGAGCAATGGTTGAGTACTCGACATCTACCCGCGCATCGTCAGTTTTAACAATGGAAGAAGGTAAAAATATAACTTTTAAAATCCATAAAATGGAAACTAGAACGACTATAAATGCAATAACCATAACCCAGTGTTTCTTAAGATATTGCATCTTTGTTAACTTGGGTGACTCGGTCATGGAGTGATCTTGGGCTTCGAGAGTACTCATAAAGATTTTCCTGAGTTATGACTATTCATTAACTTAATGAGAGCAATGCGTGGTGGATAAGTTCTAACTGGCAAAATCAGCATAACGATAAATAAAATTGCAGTAAGTCCCGCTAAAATCAGATATTGATCGCTAATGACTAATACTGATTGCTGTGCCTGAATCGCAGAATTTAAGGCAGATAAACCACCGGAAACACGTTCGGTACCATCTGCACTCAGCACAGGCGGGGTAAGAGGATTAATAACAGGGCCTTGAATATTTTGAAAAACATGTTGTGCGGTATTTTCAATCAGCCGTGTTGAATGGTATTCACCACGTACTCGATTGACCCAGTCCAAAAGGCACACACCGAGTACGCCGCTAATAGCACGCGGGGTGTTAATCATAGGCGAAGCATAGATTGCCATAGTTGGGTGGACACTATTTGTACCCATCATGAGGAGTGAAAGCACTACACAGGTTTGTCCTAAACATGAGATTGCATGCCAAAAATAGAATTGATCTTGGTTCCAAGTCGTATCAAGTTGACTTGCCCCTAAGCAGCCAACCATAACCAAAAGTAAACCAAAGCCATGTACATATCGGCTATCAACCCAAGCTTGGTTCAAAACTTTAATAACAATCGGGATATAGATAAATTGTAATGCGGCAATTTGTAAGCCAATCCACATGGTTTGAGTAGGCTTATAACCATGCACGGCGCTTAAGTAATTAAGAGGTAATGTACTGGTTGACATACCAATAACCACAAAGCAGAACAGCGCAATAACAGCATAACCAAAATTTCGTATTTCGAGCATTTGCGGTTTAATTAATGGTGTTGGATAGCGCCATTCATGTATTAAAAATAAAGGGAGGGTAATGGCACTCATTAAAGCCAAAACACAAATCAATTTTGAATGGAACCAGTCCAAATGATTGCCATGCAAAAGCATGGTACTAAGGCTTGCCAAACCAATAATGGCTAGAATCGCGCCAGTCCAATCGTAAGTTTTTATTCTTGAGTAATTTAATGGATCTTGCGGAATACCGAAGTAAACTAACGCAGCACTTAAAGCACAAAAAGGGATGGTTTGGAAAAATATCATCTTCCAACCAATCACATCTAAATAAAAGGCAGCAAGCGCAGCACTTAAGTTTGGGAAAAAAGTTGCTGTCAATGCATAGCAGGCCAAGCCCCATAGACGAATTTCAGGTCCTAGGAATCTAAGTGCACATGCCATTAATAAAGGAATGGTTAAACCATTGGCGAGTCCTTGTAAGCCCCGTAATAAATAAAATATTTCGATATTTGGGCTAAAAGGAATTAAAACGCTAGAGAAGAGGCAAAGTCCTATCGCAAAAAGAAGAACCCGACGCATGGAAAAAATAACGGCCCAACTGGTGGACAGGATCATCCCAATAATCATGGCACTGGCATAAATACTGCTGACCCAATAACCAGAGTCGACACTAATACCCATCTCACCGCGAATATCGACCAAGGTAATGCTGCTAATTCGGTTATTAAATTCGACAGTCATGGCTGCAAAAATGGCACCTGCCAAACCGATGAGTGGTCGTATATTCATCTTTTACCTTAAATTTTAAAATGAGCTTAATGCTTATAGCGGTGATTAAGCTCAACTGTACCGATCGGTACTCTACTATCTTATTAAATTTACGTCAATTCTCGATTTTGAACTTTTCGATGAGTTACACTAAGAATGAAATTGCTAAATATGTTTGTAGGGTCGTATGTCTGATTGCACTAAAACGAATGAGAAAGATCAAAAAATTCTGGATGCAGCAACAAAGTTTTTTCTGATCCATGGTTTTAGTGGAACAACCACAGATATGATTCAAAAAGAAGCGGGCGTTTCAAAAGCGACCATGTATGGTTGTTTTAAAAATAAAGAAGCGATGTTTGCTGCGGTCATTGAACGCCAATGTACCAACATGCAAAAACAAATTATGTCGGTCGAGACAAAAGCCAAAAATTTACGTTCAGCCTTAACCGAAATTGGGAAAACTTATCTGTGCTTTATCTTATCGCATTCAGGTTTGGCTTTTTTTAGAGTCTGTATTGCAGAGGCTGTAAGGTTCCCGGAATTATCCGAAAAGTTCTTTGAAGTGGGACCACAACGTCTGGCAAATATTATTGCAGGTTATCTTGAAAAGTCGGTTAAACAAGGAGAAATTGAATTAACGTCTTCTTCGGAAGTCGCAGCAAATATATTTTTATCACTGTTAAGAAGTGATGCCCACCTAAAATGTTTGACTCATCCTGATTATTTAATCTCAGCTAATGAAATTAGTACTTGGGTTGAATACGCTGTTGATTTATTTTTAAAAAATATTAATTACAAACTAGATTGATTTTAAGGAGCTTATACCTCCTTAAAAAACCTAAATGTAGAAGTAAAAAGAGACCAACTTGTGGTCTCTTTTTATTCTTAGATCGCTTCTTTAGTCATCTCACCATTCACCAGTCTTAAAATCTGCAATGGATTACTGTCTTTTAAGGCTTCCGGCAGTAAACTTTGCGGATAGTTCTGGTAACACACAGGGCGCAAGTAACGGTCAATGGCCAAGGTTCCAACTGAAGTACCTCGTGCATCTGAAGTGGCTGGGTATGGTCCACCGTGCACCATCGCATCACAGACCTCAACACCTGTTGGGTAGCCATTTATGAGTAATCGACCAGCTTTTTCCTCTAGCGCAGGAACTACATCTGCAAACTCGGTTAAGTCAGCTTCATCGGCAATTAAAGTCGCAGTTAGTTGCCCATTCATGCTTTGTAGTGCCTGAATGAGTTGGGCTTTATCTTCAACTTCAATGATGACTGTGGTTGGCCCAAAGATTTCTTCTTGTAAAAGCTGGTCACCTGCCAGTAAAAGCTCAACATCAGCTTTAAACAGTTGCGGCTGCGCCTGTTTGCCTTTTTGAGTATTGCCTGCCAAATGCTTAATACCTTGATGCTCAGTTAAATGCTCAAGACCAGCGGTATAACTTTTTAAGGTGCCGGCATTGAGCATAGTTTGCGCAGGCTTAGCCCCCATAATTTCAGTCAGGTTGCTAATAAGCTGGCTAAATTCAGCTGATTTAATACCCAAGATTAAACCCGGATTAGTACAGAACTGACCACAGCCTAAAATCACTGAATCAGCTAAGTCCTGTGCAATTTTTTCACCACGGTTTTTTAAGGCTTCTGGCAACATCAACATCGGGTTAATACTGCTCATTTCAGCAAACACCGGAATCGGTTGTGGACGGGCTGCGGCCATATCACATAAAGCACGACCACCACGCAATGAACCTGTAAAACCCACAGCCTGAATTAAAGGATGTTTCACTAAAGGCTCGCCCACACCATTACCGTAGATCATGTTAAATACACCTTTTGGCATATTTGATTTTTCTACGGCACGCTCAATTGCCTGAGCTACAAAATCTGCTGTCGCCATATGCCCACTATGGGCTTTTACTACCACCGAACATCCAGCCGCCAGTGCCGAAGCAGTGTCACCACCCGCAGTTGAGAATGCTAAAGGAAAGTTACTTGCCCCAAAGACTGCAACTGGGCCTACACCGATTTTAATCTGACGCAGGTCTGGGCGTGGTAAAGGCTGACGCTCAGGTAAAGCGGTATCAATACGGGCACCTAAAAAGTCGCCACGGCGCAGCACTTTGGCAAATAAACGCATTTGCCCACTGGTCCGGTCACGTTCACCTTGTAAGCGTGCAAGTGGCAAAGCGGTTTCCTGTGAGACAATTTCAAGAAAATCTGTACCTAAAGCATCGAGTTCATCTGCAATGTTTTCTAAAAAAACAGCACGCTGTTCAGGAGACGTATGGCGGTAAGTCTTAAACGCTTGACTGGCTGCTTCACAGGCCTGATTAACCTCTTGCTCGGTTGCATGGTGAAACTCATAAGGCAAAGTTTCTCCTGTCGTAGCATGAATACTTTTTAATAAGGTTGTACCTTGTGCTCTGCGTGAACCACCAATAAAGTTGTGTCCGATAATGGTCATAACAAATATCCTGAAATTAATGAGAGTGTCTTGGAAGGTTGTCTTGGTTTACGACTCGCATATATAAAGTTGCGGGTTCCAAACAACCACCAGTAGATAATTGACCTACCATGTTGCGATACATTTCTTGCCAAGGTGTTTGAGATGGAGATACCGTCGGTTTCCATTCACGGCGGCGTTGTTCTAACTCTTCGTCAGAAATGAGTACGTTCACAGAACGTTTATTTAAATCAATACGTAAACGGTCATTGGTTTTAAGTAAGGCAATTCCACCGCCTACAGCCGCTTCGGGTGACATATTGAGAATAGATGGGCTGGCAGAAGTTCCACTTTGGCGGCCATCTCCTAAGCAAGGCAGTGAATCAATCCCTTTTTTAATTAACTCTGCTGGTGGAGCCATATTGACGACTTCAGCACTGCCCGGATAACCCACTGTACCTGCGCCACGAATGACTAAAATACAATGTTCATCAATGTTTAAGGCAGGGTCATTGATACGTGCGTGATAGTCTTCGGGACCTTCAAAAACGATTGCACGTGCTTCGAAACTATTTTCATTGTTTGGATCTGATAAATAGGTTTTTTTAAATGCTTCGCCCACTACAGACATTTTCATAATGGCACTGTCAAAAAAATTGCCGCTGAGCACAATGAAACCAGCACCGTGTTTAAGAGGTTGTTCATAAGGGAAAATGACATCTGCATTTGAGGTTTTTGCATTTTTGGCAATTTCCCCAATTGTTTTACCGCTAACCGATGCACAATCTTCGTGTAATACACCAGCTTTTTGTAATTCGTGTAAAACGGCAGGAACACCACCCGCACGGTGGAAACCTTCACCCAAATATTTACCCGCCGGCATACAGTTCACAATGAGCGGAATGTTTTCACCCACATGTTGCCAGTCTTCTAAACTCAGCTCAATACCCATATGACGGGCAATTGCAATGAGGTGAGGAGGACAGTTACTCGATGCACCTAAAGCTGAGGCTACTGCGATTGCATTTTCAAAAGATTGTTTGGTCATAATTTTAGAAGGACGTAAATCTTCTAAAACCATTTCACATATTCTTTTGCCGGTCATATAGGCCATTTGCCCACGTTCACGATATGGCGCCGGAATACTTGCACATGTTGGTAAAGACATACCCAATGCTTCTGCCAAAGCATTCATGGAAAGTGCAGTGCCCATGGTGTTGCAATGCCCGACCGAAGGTGAAGCAGAAGTGGTCATTTCCATGAACCCTTCATAGTCAATTTCACCAGTGGCAAGTAAGTTTCTTGCATGCCAAAGCACAGTGCCGGAACCAATTAACTCACCTTTAAAATGACCATCTAGCATTGGCCCACCAGACAACACAATTGCAGGTATATCTGTTGTGGCTGCTGCCATTAAACATGCAGGGGTAGTTTTGTCACAGCCAGTAGTCAGCACTACACCATCAAGCGGATAACCATGCAAGATTTCAACCAAACCTAAATAGGCCAAGTTGCGGTCAAGTGCAGCAGTTGGACGACGGGTTTGTTCTGCAATTGGGTGGACGGGGAATTCCATTGGAATACCACCCGCGTCTCGAATACCCGCTTTAACGCGTTAAGCAAGTTCTTTGTGATGACGGTTACATGGGGTCAAATCACTACCGGTTTGTGCAATTCCAATAATCGGGCGACCTGATTGTAACTCGGCGCGGGTCAAACCATAGTTCATGTAACGCTCAACATATAAAGCGGTCATGTCGGCATGTTCAGGATCATCAAACCATTCTTGGCTACGTAAAAAAATCCGTTTATTTTGATCATTCATTTTTTGATCCTTTCACTCATACTTTTTGAAATTTAGTTTATTTACGAGATGAATCTTGCAATTCAACCGATCGATAATACGTGAAAATTATAGTAATTCACGCTGCTTCAAATTACGCATCAAAGCATTTATTCCAAAATTCCACGGTGTTGCTTTATCACTGGTCATAACCGTGTTGTACAAAGTACCAAGTTTAGGCGAATGAATACGGACGACATCTCCAACTTTATGGGTAAAGCCAGCCCCAGCTTGTTCTCGATCTTGAGTCGGTGCAAATAAAGTACCCAAGAACAAAACAAAACCGTCTGGATATTGATGGTTTTCATTAAGAGTTTGTTGAATTAAATCTTCAGGATCTCGGCTAATTTGTGACATAGAGCTCACCCCATTTAACACAAAGTTATCGGTGCCTTGAATTTGCAGTTCAACATCGCAAGTACGAATATCATTTAAAGTAAAAGTATGGTCAAAAAGGCGAATAAATGGGCCAATCGCACAAGATGCATTGTTATCTTTCGCTTTACTCAACAGTAAAGCGCTACGGCCTTCAAAGTCTCTTAAATTGACATCATTACCTAAAGTCGCACCTAAAATCTTACCTTGGCTGTTGGCAACTAATACGACTTCCGGCTCTGGATTATTCCACTCAGACTTTGGGTGAATACCAATATTTTGTCCTGTGCCTACAGCTGCTAAAACAGGGGCTTTAGTAAAAATCTCGGCATCTGTACCAATACCCACCTCAAGATATTGAGACCACATTTTTTGTTCGATTAAATATTCTTTGAGTTGTAGCGCTTTTTCAGAACCGGGTTCAATTGTTTTTAAATTATCACCGATTACGCCTTGTACAACTTCACGAATCGATTGAGCTTTTTGTGCATCGCCACCGGCTTGTTCTTCAATCACGCGTTCTAACATGCTTGCAGCAAAGGTAACACCTGCAGCTTTAATTACTTGTAAATCAATTGGAGCTAAAAAGTATGCCTTGTTGGTATCTGGCTCGGCGATAGTATTGGCAAATAATTCATCAATTGAACCAACTGGTCTTCCTTCAATTTCAGATAAAGCTTTTAAAGGATCGGCACTTTCAAGTAACTCGGAAATAGTATGAAATTTTTCCGAGATATCAAAAACTTGATTGCCTCTTAAAATAATAGGGGATGGACCCGAAATTTGATTTGGAATCCACGCACGGCCAATTAAGCATCCTTGAGTTGCATCATCTGGTAATGAGTTCTGGGAATTTAACGTAAAGTTCATTTAAAGCTTCCTTCTTTTATTTGAAATCATGATATGTTTCTTATTTAATAAACACCAATCGTAATAATTTAATTATTAATAACCAGTGGTTATCAAAAAGGAATTTTAAAAATGGCAGATTTGACTTACTCAAGTTTAAATAACTGGCTTAAATTCAAGCACTTGGTTTTGTTAGAGACTTTAGCTCGAACCAATAACATGCATTTAGCTGCCGAGCAGATGAATTTAAGTCAACCTGCCGTAAGTAAAATGCTAAAGGAAATTGAGGGCCTTCTTGGGTTTCAGGTCTTTGAGCGACTGCCCCGAAATATGCCTGTAACGGCATTGGGTGAACACGTCATTCGTTATGCCCAGCGGGTTTTGAATGACGCAAAGCATTTTGTCGAAGACATCGAGATTTTACGGTTGGGTGGACATGGGTTTTTAAAAGTAGGAGGAATATTTGCAGCAACCGCCGTGGTAATTCCAAACTCAATTATCGAAATTAAGAAACAATGGCCTCTACTTTCTATCGATGTTGTTGAACAGACCAGTGACCATTTAATGGAAATGTTGAGTGAACATACTCTAGATTTAGCCATAGGTCGCTTTACCGATGTGACGCAAAGTCAGTTTTTCGATTTCCAGCCGTTAGGCCCTGAACCGTTCTGCATTGTTGTCAATAATGCGCACCCATGTGCCCAGAAAAAGTTTTGTACATTAGAAGAATTATTAAAATGGCCGTGGGTACTTTATCCTAAAGGCACACCCATTCGGGAGCGTATGGAAGGTGCATTTGCCCGAGCTAAAGTCAAAATTCCTTTAAATACGGTAAATACCATGTCGATGCAGACCTTTTTACAGATCTTAAAAGGCGCACCTATGGTGGGTATGTTGCCAGAAGCAATGGTGATTGATCAGGTGAAAGAAGGACAACTACAGATTTTAGAAACAGACCTGATTTTAGATGCCCAAGATTATGGAATTTTGACACGTAAAGATGAACCAGTGTCTGATATAGCCGCAGCATTTATTAATATTTTACTTAAAAATGCAAAACGTAAGTAAAGTCCTCAGCCTCAAGTCATAGGAGACTTGGGGCTTTTAAATTAAAAGAAAGCCTATTTAATTTGGTCAAAGTTTCATCATAAAACTGATATTAAAAAGTTATCAATATTTAGAAATTATTCATTGGAAATTATTGCAGGGACTCCTTATCGTTTAATTCATGATGATTAAAAATCTTTAAGTGAATAAGAATTAGGAAAGGATCCCTGTATGAATGTGTTAATTACTGGTGGCACGGGTTTTATTGGAAAGCAAATCGCCAAAGAGATTTTAAAAACCGGAAGCCTGACTTTAGACGGTAAACAAGCTAAGCCCATCGATAAAATTATTTTGTTTGATGCGTTTGTTGGTGATGATTTGCCGCAAGACCCAAAAATTGAAGTGGTGATTGGCGATATTACCGACAAAACCACAGTGGCAAATATTACAGAAAAAATTGATGTTGTTTGGCATTTAGCCGCCGTGGTGAGTTCGGCAGCAGAGGCTGATTTTGACTTGGGAATGGATGTAAACCTTTATGGCCTTTTAAATTTATTAGAAGAATTAAGAAAAAAACAAACAATGCCTCGAGTCATTTTTGCGAGTGGTTGTGCTGTATTTGGTGGTCAATTACCGGAAGTTGTAACAGATGATACGGTGGTTACACCAAAGTCCTCTTACGGTATGCAAAAAGCAGTAGGAGAATTGCTCGTTTCGGATTATTCACGTAAAGGCTTTATTGATGGCCGTGTTTTAAGATTACCGACTATTGTGGTTCGTCCGGGTAAGCCTAATAAAGCCGCATCTACATTTTTTAGCTCAATTATCCGCGAGCCTTTAAAAGGTGAAACGGCAGTTTGTCCAGTCCCGCCAGATACTCCGGTTTTTATTACTTCACCACGACGCTGTGTTGAGTCAATGATTAAGGCTGCGTCAATTTCTTCAGATGCACTCCAAGATAACCGAATTATTCCTTTACCGGGATTGACCGTTACCGTTAAGCAAATGCTTGAGGCTCTTGAAAAAGTTGCCGGTAAACAAGCAACTGATTTAGTGCAGTGGCAAGAAGATAAAACGATTCAAAGGATTGTTCAAAGTTGGCCGGTTCAAGTGAAAGCTGAATATGCCGAATCTTTAGGTTTCCAAGCAGATGAGAATTTTGAAAGCATCATTCAGGCACATATAGAAGATACCCAAAATTAATGGCAGTGTTCGCCAATTCATGTGAGAGTTATTATGGAAGATATCAAAAATGTCACTGCTCTCGAAGAGCAGACAATTAAGCGTATTTCGAGTCGAATCATCCCGTTTCTTATTATTTTATTCATTATGGCCTTTCTAGACAGAACCAATATTGGTTTTGCTGCGCTACATATGAATGATGCAATTGGAATTACCCAAACTATTTTTGGTTTAGGGGCGGGTGTATTTTTCTTGGGTTACTTTATTGCAGAAGTACCGAGTAACGTTTTACTTCATCGGTTTGGTGCACGGATTTGGATTGCCCGAATCATGATTACTTGGGGAATTATTGCCGGGCTTATGGGATTTATCCATAGTGGTACCCAATTTATTATTTTACGGTTTTTACTGGGTATTGCAGAAGCGGGTTTCTTTCCGGGGGTTATTTTTTATTTAACCTTATGGTTTCCTGCTAAATATCGTGCCCGTGTCTTCGCGACTTTCTATTTAGGGTTACCAATTGCCCAAATTATTGGAGCGCCAATTTCGGTCGGCCTTATGCAATGGGGCAATACCATTGGCTATGAAGGCTGGCGTTTGATGTATGTTTTAGAAGGGATTCCTTCCATTATTTTAGGATTAGTCTGTCTAAAATATTTAACCAATAATCCGAAAGAAGCACAGTGGTTAACAGCTGAGCAGCGCCAATGGCTCATGAATACGCTAGAACGTGAAGAAAGAGAAAAAGAGCAATCTGCCGATGCTGCTTTAACAAAAGGTGAACTCATTAAACAAGTGTTTAAAAATCCTTTAGTGTGGATTATGGCAATTGTTTATTTTGGAATTACGTCTGGTTCAAATGCGATGTTCTTCTTCTTACCAAGTGTTTTAGAGTCGTTCCGTAACACCTTTGGTATGCAAATTAGCCTTATCCAAAATGGCTTACTCACCGCTATTCCATATGCATTTGCGGCGGTTGGTATGGTTTTATGGAGCCGCCGTTCTGACCGTAAACAAGAGCGTTATAAACACGGTGCTTGTGCTGCACTTATGGCGGCTTTCGCAATTGCGATTGCTTTAATTGTGAATCAACCGTGGGCAATTATTGTGGGCTTTATTCTGCTCGCGATTGGTGTATTTAGTGCAATTAACATTTTCTGGACTATCCCTGGGCAAACTTTAACAGGAGTGGGCGCCGCAGCCGGTATTGGCTTAATTAACTCTGTAGGTAATTTAAGTGGTTTTACTGGTCCATATTTAACAGGCTATTTATATACCACCACGGGCACCTATACAGTAGCGTTCCTTGCCATTGCAGGATTTGTCGCCATGGGCGGTTTAGGGTTACTGCTTTTGGCAAAGTTAAAGTCTGATAGCCTAAAAGTAGAACAACGGCGACTTAAAGTGCGGACTGCTACGGAGATGAAATAATGGCTCGGATTGGTTTTGTTGGAACGGGCATTATGGGAATGCCAATGGCCATGAATTTATTAAAAGCTGGTCATCAAGTTAAGGTTTGGAATAGAACTTCATCTAAAGCAGAAAGTTTAAAAGAAGCTGGTGCATATGTTTGTAGTGAACTTGAACAAGTCGGAAAAGATGTAGAGTTTCTGATTTGTATGCTCAGTGATGGAAAAACCTGTAATGAAATTTTATTTCAAGAACGTGGTGCAATTTCACAGCTAAAACCTGAAAGCACGGTCATTGTGATGAGTTCAATACCGGTTGAAGTTGCAAAAAACCAAAGTGAAAAATGTAAAGAAAACGGACTTAGATATTTGGATGCACCTGTTTCTGGCGGTGAAAAAGGTGCTCAAAATGCAAGTCTGGCAATTATGGTTGGCGGCGATGCTCAAACATTTTCACATGCTGAACATGTTCTATCTGCCATGGGGCGACCAGTTTTAGTCGGAGATGCCGGCTGTGGAATGTTGGCAAAACTCGT
Source organism: Acinetobacter sp. OYA S30 (assembly GCF_033599315.1). Lineage (NCBI taxonomy): Bacteria > Pseudomonadati > Pseudomonadota > Gammaproteobacteria > Moraxellales > Moraxellaceae > Acinetobacter > Acinetobacter sp. OYA S30. The sequence continues at coordinate 12,276 of NZ_JAWVAV010000031.1, read as the reverse complement.
CAATCAAATGATAGTCGCATCTACCATCGCAACCGTGAGTGAAGGTTTATTGCTTGCCAGTAAAGCAGGAGCAGACCCGATAAAACTCAAACAAGCATTAACAGGCGGTTTTGCAGACTCTCCGATTTTGCAACAGCATGGCGAACGCATGTTAAATCGAGATTTTAAACCGGGAGGTACAGCTCGAAACCAGCATAAAGATATTCATACAGCCGTTAGCTATGCTAAATCGCTTGAGTTGAATTTACCTATAGCCCAAAAAGTCAGTCAATTATTTGAAAATATGCTTGCTGCCGGAGATGGTGAGCTTGATCATTCTGGTTTAATTCGTGAGCTTGAACGAATGAATCATGTGTAATATTGCTTTAATTTTAGCGGTACTTGATGAATAGACATAATCAAGTACCGCTTTTTTTCTGGTATTAATTTTTTAATAGTCCACGTTTATTGCTTTTATATATTCTTAATATCTACTGACGGAGAAACCCCAAAAAAGCGTTTATATTCTCTGGAAAATTGGGACAAGCTTTCATAACCGACTTGCATGCTGGTAGATGAAATATCGTATTCTTCGGTCATTAGCAAACGCCGTGCTTCGGTCAATCTCATTCTCTTTTGATACTGTAAGGGACTCATTGAGGTTATATCCCTAAAATGTTGATGAAAACTTGATGCACTCATCCCCATTGTGCTTGCCAGTTCTTCAATACTAAATGGTTTCGCAAAATTTGTTTTCAGCCATTCAATTGCCTTCACAATTCGATGGCCTGTAGTGCCTGCCGCTACAATACGTTTAAGTCGATCGCCTTGCGGACTCATCAATAAACGATAAAAAATTTCCTTAATAATAAGAGGAGACAAGATGGGAATGTCTTGTGGCGTATCTAGTAGTTTTATTAACCGTATAAACGCATCATTCAGCTCTGAATTGACTACTCCAACAGCCATTCCTTTTTTCTCAGTATTTACATCTTTAAAGGGAATATGGGCCTCAAGCATGATTTGAGCAAGTAAATATGGGTCTAGCCTTAGCACAATTGAGAGATAGGGTTGTTCAACAGAAGCTTCAAGCACTTGAGCAATTACAGGCAGGTCAATTGCAGTAAAAAGGAAATGGTTAGAGTCATAAGTATAAGTCTCTTCGCTAAGAATCACCTGTTTTTTGCCTTGAGCAATCATACATAGACTCGCATCCATCATGCTGCTACTTGGTTTGGTCAATGTCTCTGCACGATATAAAGTCAGTCCCGTAATAGCTGTTTCGAATGTGCCTTTTTCTCGTGTCCATTGATCGACAAGTTGAGCCAATTCTTGATTATGGTTAGACCTATTCGCCATTCAGATTCTACCGATTACCCTCTGTATTTTTATTGTAGGCATTTCAAATAAGAAAAATAGTGAGAAGTGCAACAATTCGGAGGATTAGGCAAATCTGTGAGAGGAATAGAACAACACCTTACAACTTTCATTTTTATACTGATGAACATGGCAAAAACTGATTGATTCAATTCTGCTGGACTACTGCTTCCAGAGCATATTCATAGGGTTTCAAAATCAATAGCCATTAATGAATATCCAGTGAATAAATCATTTCTATTTAAACATTAAACATGAGAGAAAAATATGACAACTGAAGTTTTAGGTTATGCCGCGCTGTCATCAGAAACTCCTTTAGTTCCGTTTAAATTTGAACGTAGAACCCCACGTGAAGATGATGTTGTCATTCAAATTGAGTATTGTGGTGTTTGTCACTCTGATCTACATCAAGCTAAAAACGATTGGGGATTTAGTGCTTATCCATTAGTTCCGGGCCATGAAATTGTTGGACGTGTTACCTCAATCGGTCCTAAAGTCACAAAGTATAAAGTTGGTGATTTAGTGGGCATTGGCTGTATGGTCGATTCATGCCGTACTTGTTCTGCTTGTCATTCAGGGCTAGAGCAATATTGTGAAGAAGGTAACATCCAGACTTATGGCGGCGTAGATCGCCATGACCAACGCCCAACTTATGGTGGATATTCACAAAGCATTACCTGTAGTCAAGATTTTGTATTAAAAGTACCTGAAAATCTGGATGCTCGAGCTGTACCACCACTACTTTGTGCGGGTATTACCACATGGTCGCCGCTACGTCACTGGAATGTTGGAAAGGACAGTAAAGTTGCTGTCGTTGGTTTAGGTGGTTTAGGACACATGGCAATTAAACTTGCCAATGCTCTAGGCGCTGAAGTGACACTATTTACTCGCTCAGCAAACAAAGAACAAGATGCAAAACAACTTGGCGCACATCATGTAGTGTTATCAACAGATGAGAATCAAATGAAGTCGGTATTAAATCAATTTGATTTAATTGTTGATACTGTGCCTTATAACCATGATTTGAAGCCTTATATTCCAACTTTAGCTTTAAATGGAACCATTGTATTAGTTGGATATTTAGGTGAAATTAGCGCAAATTCAGTACCTATGATTTTAGGTAGAAAATCAATTGCAGGCTCGGTTATTGGTGGAATTAAAGAAACACAAGAACTACTCGATTTTTGTGGTGAGCATAATATCGTTTCTGAAGTAGAGATGATTAATATGCAAAATATTAATGAAGCTTTTAAACGTATGCTAAAGAGCGATGTGAAGTATCGTTTTGTGATTGATATGAAAACTCTATCTGAAGATTAATTCAGACATTATTTGAGCTGTGCATACTATAGCTATGTGTGCACAGCCCATCAGGTTAATTAATGCAAGCGCTATGATTTAGAAGATATATTTACCCATAGCAAAGATAAATAGCTTAAATAAAAAACTAAATCCAAAAACAGGTATGCTGAGTCCTAACACGAGGCTCACCGCTATAAACATGATTAAATTATTTGACTCGCTTTTATAGACTTTTTGCCCAATCATTAAATAGTTTTTATTAGTTGGTAAATTTGGCGTTTTTTTTGCTTACTATCTAAGGCGTTATCTAACATACTTAATTTGATTGTTGTATAAATGATGATTCAAACCGTCTTGCTCTCTTATGGTGTTTTTTTCACATGAAAAATGCACTAAATAAACACATCTTTTTATTTTGCACTCTATTTGTGCACGGGGTGTCATAATGAAGTTATTGGCTTCATTACTCACTTTACTCATTCTATGTGGATGTTCCTCATCTGAGCAAAATAGAAAAACTCAAGAAAACTCAACCCCTCATTCAATATGTGTTTTTGATAGTACAAATACAAAAGTCTGTGTAGCCAAACCTGCCCAAAGAATTGTCTCTTTGTTTGAGTCGGGTTTAGATGGCCTCTATATGCTAGGGCAAGGTGACAAAGTAATTGGTATACCTGCCGAAGTATACATTCAACCTTTATTATTTAATGCCTATTCAAAAATAGATAAACGCATTGCTAATAAGCAGCTTGCAGCACCTTCGCAAGGAGCCAATGCAACCAATATTGAAAGTCTCGTGTTGCTAAAACCAGATCTAGTGATTGTAGGAAGCGGGCAGACTCAAACGATTGAACTGTTACGGCAGTTTGGCATCGCTGTATATGTAATGGAGTCCAGTACCTACAAGCAAGTGAAAGAAGAACTGTCTGAAATTGCTATTTTGAGCGGCGCCCAAAAGCGAGCTCAGGAAATTTTAAATTTCTCTGATGAAATTGTGGCAGAAGTCGCAGCCAAAACGGCCCGTCAGCCAAATAAACAATCGATTTACTATGCTTGGTCTGGTGGACGAATTTTTTCTACCTCTGGACGAGAGTCGATTACCAATGATTTTATTGAACTCGCAGGTGCTTACAATATTGTTCAGACCGAAGCTAACCAGCCTAACGTGAACCCAGAGACTTTAATTGAATGGAACCCTGACAATATTGTGCTTTGGAATACCAATCCAAAACTGATTTATGAACGAAAAGAATTACAGGGTTTAAGCGCTGTACAAAACCGAAAGGTATTTAATTTGAGTCCTGCATTTATATATAACCCCCATACCATTAAAATCATTATTACGGCGATTTATCTAAATCACAGTATTTATCCTGAACAGTCTGATTTACCAGTAAGTGCTTTACAACAGCGTATTTTAACCAAGTTGTATGGTGAGCAGCTTGCTAAAGCGTTGGTGCCATGAATATGGAAAAGCTGAAATATTATTGGTTTTACCCGTTACCAGTTGTCATGATTTTTATCTCGCTGCTTATTGGGCCAACTCAAACGTTAAGTGCATGGGACTATTTGCGGTGGGGGGTACAAGCAGTCTTTGGTACACCATATTTTGACGCTGAACAATTTAGTCTGATGCAAAACATTTTAGTAAATGTCAGATTACCCAGAATTTTACTGACTTTTATGGTGGGAGCTGCGTTAGCAACCGCGGGTAATGGCTTGCAGGCCTTGTTTCGTAATCCCTTGGTCGACTCGTATGTACTCGGTATTTCATCTGGTGCCGCGTTTGGTGCAGCTTTGGCACTTTCTTTAAGTTGGCTTTCGCCAAATCTATCCGCCTTTGTTTTTGGCGTTTGTGCTGTTGTCTTAACGTATTTATTTGCACATCAAAAACATGAAAGTCAGACGTCTTTAGTGATGGTAATTTTATCGGGCATGATTGTTTCGGGATTGTTTTTAGCAGGACTTACGGTTATTCAGTACCTAAGCGATCCATTTAAATTACAAGCGATTGTGCAATGGACGATGGGCAACTTACATCAGGCTTCTTGGCAAAAGGTTCAATACGCCGTGCTACCAATTTGTATTGGCCTTGCCGGATTGTTTGCGATGCGTTGGCGCTTAAACTTAATGGCACTCGGTGCTGAAGAAGCACAGGCGGTGGGTGTTAACCCAAGGTGGGAACAACTTCTTTTAATTGCTCTGGTGACTGTATGTACGTCAACTTCTGTGGCTGCGGCAGGCATTATTAGTTTATATGGGCTGTTTATGCCGCATATTGTGAGAATGTTGGTTGGGCCAGATCACTGCTACAGTATTCCTGCCAATATGGTGTTGGGCGGTAGTTTTCTACTCATGATTGATAACTTTTCTCGGGTTTTACTGACGTTTGAAATACCGATTGGTATTTTTACTATGCTACTTGGTGCGCCATTTTTCTTATTATTAATGAAAACACAGAGGACTCATTGGGCATGATACAAATTGATCAGTTAAATTATGCCTATGGGCACAAACAGGTTCTTAAAAATATTCATCTGGAGTTTCCTGAAAATCAGTTTTCCGTAATTTTAGGGCGTAATGGTTGCGGAAAATCGACACTTTTTAAATTGATGGCTGGCCTAGAACCTGTAAAAGATGGCTTGATTCGTTACTCTGGAAAAGCACTATCGGACTTTAAAGGAAAAAATCGGGCAGCCTTACTCGGTTTTTTACCGCAGTTTCATAAAACCGTATTTCCATTTTTGGTTAAAGATGTGGTGATTACGGGGCGTGCTGCTTTTAGCCGATATCGTCCTTCAAAATCAGACTGGGAACGTGTAGACCAAGCTTTGCTTGATTTAGATATTGAGCATTTGCGTGATCGTCCTTATACCGAGCTATCGGGTGGCGAAAGACAATTGGTCATGATTGCCCGTATTTTAGTGCAAGCACCGAAAGTCATTTTGCTTGATGAACCAACCAACCATCTCGATGTTTATTATCAGTCTTATTTAATGAAAAAATTGCGTCAGTTGTCGCGGCAAAATTTTACGGTGATTGCGATTATGCATGATCCCAATTTGGCCTTTTTATTTGCCGATCATTTGTTTTTTATGCGCCAACATGAGGTGGTTAAGCCTGAGTCTAAAACACGAATCACCGATCCTAAGTTTTTAAAAAGTGTCTATGATGTTGAGTTCCATGAAGCCATGATTCAAGACAAAACCATTGTGATTCCTGACCATTCTTGGCTATGAATATGTTGAATTATCAGCTAGTGGGCAAATCAGACTATGTGTCTGCGGTAGAATTCGCGCTTTATACAAGACAGCTGTTATTCCCAGAAATTTATCATGGGCAAGTCCCCAAAGATTTACAAAATTTTGAGCAGCATTATGTCCATGATCCACTGGGCTGCTTCATTACAGTAAAAGATAAAAACCGTATTATTGGCACGATTGCATATCGGGCTTATGACCATCGTTTTGATTTAAATTTACCGTCTAATACGGTTGAGGTGGTTAAGTTATTTGTATTGCCTGAATACCGCCGTAAGGGCATCGCGACCCAGCTATGTGACATGTTGTTTAGCCATGCCAAAAACAGTGAAATTACGACTTTGTATTTGCATACCCATCCATTTTTACCGGCGGCTGAAGAGTTTTGGACTCTACAAGGTTTTGAGGTTATTCAACGCGAATGGATCGATACGTATGACACCATTCATATGAGTAAATCTTTATAGCGTTTTATCATACGCATGAAATCTTTTTTGAAAATGGGTAGGCGGATAACCCATAATTTTGCTGAACATTGCGGTAAAAGCTGCCGAGTGTTCGTAGCCTAAACTAAAAGCAATTTCCGTAATTGAGATATTTTCTTTTAAGGCATTTAAAGCATAAATAATGCAGACTCGATTACGCCAAGCCTGAAAGGACATGCCAGTTTCAGACTTAAACCAGCGGTGAAAAGTTCGTTCACTTTTATTGTGGTCATGTGCCCAATCTTTAGGGCTGCTATGAATATCGGGATGCTCCATAAACTCAGCACATTGTTGAGATAGTAATGTGTTGTGAGGCAAAGGAATAAACAGAGGTAGGGCTGGTGCAGCTTCTAGCTCATATAACAATAAATCGATAAGAGCGCCGTCTCGGCCTGAGCGCGAGTAATCAATGGATAACTTATTTGCCTGAATGAGCAATTGATGTAACAAAGGCGAGACTTGTATAACCTCGCAATAGTTTGCTTGTCTTGGGGCATTACTCACTTCTATATACAAACTATAAGTACTGACTTTAGATAGCCATACCCGATGTGGTTTGCCTGCGGGTATCCATACACCGCTGTACGGTAACACAAGCCATTGTCCATCTTCAGTTTCAACTTTCATAAGCCCTTCGGGTGCATATAAGAACTGTGCACGGCGATGGTTATGCGTATCTAACAAGGTATCAGCAGGATAATCTGACCCTAACGCTAGAACTGCTTGTGGTAGATGGTCTACCTCGTTAATTGAAATATTACGCATATATTTTTGGCTGAAACAAATAAAAATATGGCTTTTCTACGTTAGTTTGCCATAGAGCTATTTTATATCATGCCTCTATAAACGTGAGGAAGATGATCATGCTATATGAGCTATTTTTATTTGGACTACTTTCAGGCATAACCACTTGGTTATTTGGCTTTGGTGGTGGTTTTGTTGCTGTACCTTTGCTTTATACAGTCATTGTTCAAAAGTGGAGTAATGAAAGTAATATCGGCATACATGCCATGCAAATCGCCGTAGCTACATCAGCTTTTGTCATGCTCTGCTCGGCAAGTTTTGCAGTCTTTCGGCACTATCGGTCTGGACATATAGATTGGCAAAAAATCCGCTTTTTGTGGGGTGGTATTGCACTTGGTGGAATTGTCGGTGCGGTAATGGCCTCATTGTTTAATGGAAATTGGCTTCGCTGGATATTTATGGGCTATGTGTTCATAACCATTCTAGATTGTTATTACCGACCAGGGTTTATAGTGACCTCAAAGCAAAAGCAACACTATGGACAAAATAGTGAACTCATTAAAGGGGGCATTATTGGTTGGGTTGCAGCACTTTTAGGTGTGGGTGGCAGTGTAATGACGGTTCCTTTATTACGGCGGCGGGGTAGTTCTATGGTAGAGGCTGCGGCTATTGCAAATATTCTCACGCTGCCTTTGTCTTTAACTGCAACACTGACCTATTGTGTATTGTCAATTTGGCAATCTACACCCAACGGATTTATCGGTCTCATCTGGTTTAAAGCTGCTTTATTCTTGGTTGCTGGAACATGGATTGGGCTATATTTTTCAGAAAAATTTATTTCAAAACTACCTGATTTATGGCGGGCAAAGTTATATCCGCTACTTTTAATAATAGTTCTACTCGTCATGCTTTTTGTAAATTAAATTTTTATTTCAATTAATTGAAGAATCATCTCTCTTAAATATCGAATTTCTAAATGCTCTAAAACTGCAAATTTTATGTCTTAAAGGGCTTTGAAAAAAGTTTAAAAATTAGACTTGAAATATATATTGGCTTTGTGCCAATATATATTCATCGAAGGTCATCAGACAAAAAGAGGATGATATGGCTATCCAGCTTTTAGATGCGGCAAGAAATGAGATTCCAGTGAAATTCACGCAGTTTTCTGGTGGCGAGCGTCATGTTCAAATTGATGAGACAACCTTAGGTTCAATATCTGGCAAGGTATTGGTCCGTGCAAAGATGGCCTCAAGTCACGATGTGATGGACTATTTGTTACTTGAAAATATATTGTTGACTCAGGGTTTAACCATTGACCTAGAAATTCCGTATTTTCCATATGCACGTCAGGACCGTATTTGTGCAGTAGGCCAAGCGTTCTCGCTTGATGTGATGACCAGGTTACTCAACATCAATGCTGACAAAAAAGCGGGCAAACAAGGCAAGATCACTGTTTGGGACTGTCATAGTGAAGTAACGACAGCCTTACTCGCTGCCAATACTTCTTTTAGCGAAGTTGTAAACATCAGTTCAGTAGACATCATCGTAAAGAGTGAAGCACTAAGCACATTGTTAAAAGACGAAAAAACAGTACTGGTTTGCCCAGACAACGGCGCAAAAGCGCGTACACAAATGGTCGCAGATGCTTTTAATTCTAAGCGCAAACAACCAATCACTATTATTCAGTGCGATAAAAAACGTGATCCGGTAACTGGCAAAATTTTAGGTACACATGTACATGCGACTGATCTATCGGGCCTCACAGCGGTCATTACCGATGACATTTGCGACGGCGGCGCAACTTTTATTGGTATTGCCAAAGAACTCCGTCGCCTTAATTGTCATAAGGTCGTTCTATATGTGACTCACGGTATTTTTAGTAAAGGAATAGAGGTTTTTGATGGGCTGCTTGACCAGCTATTTACCTCAGACAGCTTTCCACAACAAGCATCAGACAAAATTTCCGTAATTGCTTTTGCAGCAAAATAAAGAGAATAAAGATGACGATTAAACTTAATCCATTAAACGCTATCGATTTTTATAAAGCTGATCACAGACGTCAGTATCCAGCAGGTACAGAGTACGTGTACGCAAACTTTACGCCTCGTTCATCTCGACTTGCTAAAATGTTGCCTGACTTTGACGATAAAGTTGTGTTCTTTGGTCTTCAGGGTTTTATCAAACACTTTTTAATCGATACTTGGAATGAAGGTTTTTTCAAACAACCTAAAGACAAAGTCGTGGCTACTTATAAACGCCGTATGGATAGTTCACTAGGTGAAGGTGCTGTACCAGTCGATCATATTGAAGCGTTACACGACTTGGGTTATTTACCATTACGCATTAAAGCATTGCCAGAAGGTAGCCGCGTCAATATGCGTGTACCCGTGCTCACCGTTATTAATACCGACCCGCGTTTCTTTTGGTTAACGAATTATATTGAAACGGTGTTAAGTGCTGAGCTTTGGAAAAGCTGTACAACCGCCACTATTGCTTATGAGTACAAACGTTTATTAACTCAATATGCTGTAAAAACTGGCGCACCGCTTGATTTTGTACCTGTGCAAGGGCACGATTTTAGTAGCCGTGGCATGAGTGGAATTTATGATGCGGCACAATCGGGTGTGGGGCATTTAACCAGTTTTATTGGAACAGACTCGGTTGCTTCAATCGACTATGCCGAAGAATATTACAATGCAACAGGTGTGATTGGGGTATCTGTACCAGCGACCGAACACAGTGTGATGTGTATGGGTACAGAAGACAGTGAGCTAGAAACATTTAAGCGTTTAATTTGCGAGCTTTATCCGTCGGGTGTTGTCAGTATTGTGTCTGATACTTGGGACTTTTGGCGAGTCATTACAGAGTTTACGGTGGCTTTAAAACCTGAAATTCTGGAAAGACAACCGAATGCTTTAGGCTTGGCCAAATTGGTTTTCCGTCCAGACTCTGGTGACCCAGTTAAAATTATTTGTGGTGACCCAGATGCCGAAGTCGGCAGCCCAGCCTACAAAGGTGCAGTTGAATGTTTATGGGAAGTGTTTGGCGGTACAACAACTGAGCAAGGCTATAAAGTACTCAATGAACGTGTCGGTTTAATTTACGGTGACTCGATTACCCTAGACCGTGCACAGCGTATTTTAGAAGGCCTTGAAGCTAAAGGCTTTGCTTCAAACAACTTAGTGTTTGGGATCGGCAGTTTTACCTATAACTACTTAACTCGCGATACCTTTGGTTTTGCTGTGAAAGCGACTTGGGGGCAGGTGAATGGTGTAGGCCGCGAACTGTTTAAAGACCCGATTACTGATTCAGGCGTTAAAAAATCTGCGAAAGGTCTATTACGCATCGAAGAAAGTGAAAATGGCTTCACCTTGTTTGATGAGCAAACAGCCGAACAAGAACAAGGTGGAGCACTTAAAACCGTCTTTGAAAATGGTAAACTTCAATATGAGTGTACTTTGGATCAAATACGTGAGCGTTTATCCATCGCATAACTGAGTTTAGATGAGCCGTTGCATGAGTATCGGCTCATCATTTTCATTGAGAGACTGAACGTGACTATTCAAACTGAACAAGAATTCCTTGCCAGTTATGATCGCCGAGATTATGACGCACCTTTACTCACTGTCGATATGGCTATTTTCTCGGTATTTAATGGTCAGTTGCAGGTATTACTCATTAAGCGGCCCAACTTTCCAGCCAAAGACCAATGGGCCTTACCGGGTGGTTTTGCCGATTTAAAGCACGATCAAGATTTGATGGCCACAGCTTATCGTAAGCTTGTCGAAAAAACAGGAATTAGTTCACCTTATTTGGAACAAGTTGCCTCTGTGGGCAATGCCAAACGTGACCCGCGTGGCTGGGCAGTAACCATTTTGTATTTTGCATTAATCGATTTTAATGCCTATCAACACCAAGCTTTGGCTGAGTACAGCGAATGGGTGCCTGTAGCAAAAGCACAAGATTTAGCATTGGCGTTTGATCATAATGAATTGCTCAGCTTGGCTTTAGAGCGTTTAACCAGTAAAACTCGCTATACGGCATTGCCAGCTAGTCTCATGCCCGAGTTATTTACACTGACCGAGCTACAGACTATTTATGAAATTATTCTTGGGCAATCTTTAGATAAAAAAGCGTTTAGACGCCGTATGATAGAAGCGGGTGCAGTTGAAGAAACCAACCACAGTAAAATTGTGGGCAAACGGCCAGCTCAGCTTTACCGCTATGCACTCGATTCTTTTGATTTTATATTTCCTCGTTCACTCGAATTACCTAGAAATAAAGAGAGTGAAGGCAAGCAAAACAATGAGCTTTCTGACTAGCGCATCTTAATGCACTTTTGATTTATAATGCCGCGCTTATGATTGATGTCATGTTTTGATCAGCGCTTTGCCTATGTCACACGTTTCTCCCTGCTTCCAGCAAAACCAGTTTTTTGTGTTGGTGGAATATCTCACTTCACTACATGAAATTTATCCTGTAAGACATGAGTTTGCAGGGTATCCGGCTGCAATGACATTGGCAGATCGTGTACATTCAGATCATGATATTGCGCCGCTTGAAGCCAGCAAAAGTTACCCTGACTCAATAGAGAAAGTCTTACACTTTTCAGGTAAAGCGAGAGACATACAAGACTTTGAGCTCTTTTTAGAACAAGCCAAGTCTGCCAATATTCAAAACTTGTTATTGCTTACAGGCGATAAACTTAAAGAGCATCATAATGGTCGAGATGGTCAGCCTCGTAGTCGTTACCTAGAGTCGGTAAACGCCGTAATGGCAGCTAAGCAACATGGTGGTTTTCGTATTGGGGTTGCTTTTAATCCGTTTAAATATGTCGAAGCTGAGCGTGATGCACAGTATTTAAAACTGCATAAGAAGATTAAAGCAGGTGCTGACTTTATCATTACCCAATTGGGCTATGACATTGAAGCCTTAAAACAAGCCAAATCATTTTTAACCAAGCATGATTATTCGCAGCAAATACTAGCTTGCGTCATGCCACTGACTTTAGGCCGTGCCAACTTCATGGTAAAGCATAAAGTTGCGGGTATTGTGATTACTCCACACATGCTAAAAGTCTTGGCAGGGGAAAAACAGGCAGGGCATACAGACCGTATTTATTTGCGCTG
>NZ_JAWVAV010000030.1:0-43738 GCF_033599315.1 Acinetobacter sp. OYA S30 | reverse complement strand
AGTCCCTTTGCAAGTGAAAATTAAAATTTAATGACTCGAGCGTTTATTTTTAAATCAACACCAATATTAAGCCTTTGTTTTATATAAATAATTATTTTAATTTTTTATTTTTGACTTAAATAAGCCAGTATCATGCTCGATAATTCTCGCTTAAGTTGTTGTTCTGAGATAAGAAAATTATTTTGGCTTACATAACGCATCATCGTAAAAAGCGTACTATTAATAATTACAAAGGACTTATGCTTCACCTGTTCGAAGTCCCATTGATGAGGATTTCTACTGAATGTATATAACCCTACTTCAAAAAAATGCTTTTCTAAAATCTGAGCAGCTTGCGAATGACTATAGTCATGCCAATGTTTCAACACTTCTATAAAAAATCCATGATCGGCTTTTAATGCATTAAATCCCAACTCTATTGCTAAGGGAATGAGCAGCTCTAAAGGAATGTTTCCTTGCTGTATAACTAATTCTTTAAGTTGTTGCCCCAACAATTCGCTTTTACGGCGCAATAGTTCTTCTATGATTTGATCTTTATTCTCAAAGTATTGATAAATCGAGCCAACACTTACTCCAGATTTCTCTGCAATTTTAGGCGTCGTCGTATGTAGTAATCCATACTGGGCGATACACTGCTGTGTCGCCTCTAAAATATGGTCAACAATAATTTTTGAACGCTGTTGCTGTGGGACTTTTCTCATCGTTTTTTATTCGTTAAATGCGAATAATTATTCATATTAGCCTATTTATTATTCAGTTCAATAAGTAAGTAACGATATGCAAATGATTAGCCCGACTCGACTTGCTTCTTTTAATGACATGCAAGACAGTAATTTCTTTACTCAGTTTTTAAATATCTGTTGTGAAAAACCAGTACAACCAAGCTATACGGAATATGTGTCTTTACAACATGCCCTTTATGAAGGGGATATTGAAATGGATAAGGTGATTGATTGGGTTATGCAAAATCCCAAAGATCACCGAATAATTTTTGAGAAGATATTATTTCAAGGCCGTGATGAACTCTCTGAGCTTATACCTACTGAGTTAGAAAATTTCTTTAATTACATCGAACAAAAGCCTGAATGGTTAGATCAGCGCCAAATCGATGAGGCTGTTAAATTTACCCATCGTTTAGGAATAAATAATGGTTTTATTCTTAGAGATTTATCCTTAATGGCGGGATATTTATATCCGGGATTTAATCAACCCCTAATTTTAACGGGTGCATTAAAGAAAGAAGCGGGAACACGTTTAGCAGAAACCACAAAATGGTGGGTAGATATTACTGAACCCCAAGGGCTTTCTCGTTTGAGTGCAGGTTTTACGTCAACGATTTATGTTCGCTTTATTCATGCACTCGTTCGCCGGCAATTAAAAAAGTCTGACCGTTGGGATAGTGAGGTTTGGGGAATTCCTCTTAATCAATTTGATTTAGCAATGACTAATTTGGCTTTTAGCAGTGTCGTTTTACTCGGTATTAGAGCTTTAGGTATATGGCCAACAAAACAAGAGGCAAAGAGTTTTTTACATTTCTGGCGTTATGTTGGTTGGTTAATGGGTATTGATGAAAAATGGCTTATTCAGTCTGAACCTGAGGGTTGGAGGTTACTTTACTGGATGCAGTTTGCTCATCCTCGCTCCGATCACAGCAGTATTGAATTAGGATTGAGCTTGTCGAAAGAACCTTTTGAAAGAAAATATCTGCATTTACGCTCTTTACAGCAGAAACTTGCTTATCGACAACATTTAGAACTTACCCAATTTTTTATTGGTAAGAAAAGAATGAAACTACTCGGATTGCCTCAGCAATCTGCCTCATGGTTTGCTTATTATTTAATTGTGCGTAATTTACTACTTTATAATGGCGCAAAGCTTTCACCAAAAGTTGAAAAGTTTTTATCTAAATCAGGCCGTAATATACAAAAACTTGGCTTAACGCTTTATCAGAATCAAGGTAAGGCAAAAACCTTAGCAAGTATGCATCAATAATTCTGGAATCTAAAAAAGCAAAAAATGGAAGCCCGTTATCCAGGCTTCCATTTTCAACTATTAAGAACCTTATTGAGCTGATGAACTATGCATTTCAGCGTGATTCATTTGCTCATGTGACTCCATCATCTGCTTCTTTTTTTGACTTGGCATGTAGTCAGGCTCATTGTTGATGGCCAAGTAAAAAATAATCATAAACAATACACTCAAGATAGAAGCCACAATAAGTAACTTCCATCCCCACCAAGACTGTTCAGGCGATAATTTATTAGTCATTTCATTTCTCTCATTAAATTAATAATTTCAGTTCTTTAATTCGCTAAAGCTTATTAAAACTTCATACTCATACGAACCCAGTAATTTCTTCCGATATTGTTAAACTGCTCTTCGCTCGCAAATCCAAAGCCTGCACTACCCGCTTTATTTAAGTGTTCGGTATAGGTCTTATCTAATACGTTATCAATGCCAACAGAGACATCAATATCTTTACGAAGGTTATAACTTCCGTTTAAAGAAAGTGTTGAAAAACCTTTACTTGGTTTTAGGTCATATCCCACGATATTACCTTGATGTAGACTCACACGGTTTTGCTCAGCAACAGCTCGCCATAACAGACCTAAGTTATATTTGTCAGCCACATAGCGAATATTTAAACGACCTTCTAAAGGTGAAATTTGAGGTAGAGGTTTGTCATCTGTGGTGTTTTTGCCCCACGCATACATCGCACTCAAATCTGCCTGAATACGGTCAGTGAATTGGTACCCAATACCCGCTTCTGCACCAGCGATGGTTGCATCGACATTTTTGGCTCCCGCAGTAATATCATGGCTCATATCATGTCCATCCATTCCCATACTTGGGTGATGGTGGTAACTCATTAATATGTAGTCATCTACTAAACCTGCATAGGCAGAAGCCCATGTGTTTAAAGCACCATGTTGTTGCTGAAAACCCAGGTCCAACTGTAGTGTTTTCTCAGGATTCACACCGTTAAAAGTATTGGTTGAACCCGCATTACCATGTTTAGGCGAGAAAAGTTCCCAATAATCAGGCATACGCTCTACATAACCTAAACCAATATAACTTTTTAGGTCATGCTCAGGATGTTGATTTTCCCAGCGAACAAATGCGCTTGGCAAAGTCTTTTCAAGCTTCGTGTTAAAGCCTTTTGCTTGAGAATCAGCACGTTCATCTTCAACTGTGACTCGATCTAAACGTGCACCTGTAACCAGCTTATTTTGATCGTTCCATTGATAGCCGAGTTCGCCAAAAGCGCCGTATGATTGAAAACGCATATCTTGACGATATGGAACATTCATAGAAGGCATTGTTGGCGATGACATGCTGCCACCATGTTTATTAAATTGAGAGTCAACGCCTGTGATCAAACTCCATTTGTTCCATTCAGAAGTCATTGCCAAACGTGAGTTTAATGTACGGCGTGTCACTTGCATGGCCATTGCATTTGGCATCAGCATGGTCATACCACCATGATTCATTTCAACTAATGGTGGTGTACGCAAGCTAAAGTTATCCATAATATGGTCGTTATAGCTATAGTTCACCTGCCCTTCAATTTTCTTGATCACATCAGTGATATTTTTCTTTTCAAAACGAAGCCCTAAACTTTCACGCGCAAACTGAGAACCATCCATTGAACGTCCAGCATAAAGCGATTCACCATCAGATTTCCCACCCGTGATTTCGACCCACGTGTTTTCATCTGGAGTAAAGCCAAGCGCTACATCAGCATTCCACTTTTTCCATGCTGATGGAACTGTATTGCCATTACCATCTTGATAACTATTCGACTCTGAACGGTTAGCATTTAAACGGATATATTTTTTCTCATCGCCAACGGCCGCTTCAATATTATGGTCAATACGCCCATATGAACCTAGCAAGACACTCGCTTGACCGCGATAGGGTTTTTCAGAGGTAAGCTTTTCAGGCTGACGTTCAAACAGAACTGTTGCAGCTGAACCAGTATTGGCATATTGAACCGTTTGTGGTCCTTTAATCACAGAAATCCGGTCATAACTTTCTGGAGAAATATAAGAAGTTGGAGCATCCATTCGGTTTGGGCAGGCACCCAGGTTCTCTGTGCCATCCGTTAGAATTTTAATACGTGAACCAAACATACCTCGGAATGTCACATCACCATTTGTTCCACCGCTTTGAATTGAATTAAAACCCATAATACTTTGCAGATAGTCTGCGCCATCTGTGGCAGGGACTGGCTGAATCGGTTGCTTTGGATCTGCATGTACAATCAGACCATTTGCATCGTTGCCTTGTTGTGCGGTAACAACAATAGGTGCTAATGAATGAAGTGTGTTGGTATCGGCATCATTTTTTTCTGGATTAGCAAAAACGAGACCCGAATGAGAGACAGCAAACATCGCAACCCATAAAGGTTGTAGTAAAAATTTAGAATGTGGCATTTTTATACGCTCTAAAACATAAATAAAGTGATATCGAAGTCAGTTAAGACCCCAACAAAAATTGCTTTTATTTATGCAAATAGAGGCGGCGCACGTCCTTGCGGGAGTAGGAAAAGTCGCTGTAGCGCAAAGTAAACATGCCGGAAAGCTTGTTGATACGCGACTAAGCGAACTTGTATACGAACAAGCACCTCTTTTACGCCAAATTCAGGTGGTAAAACCAAATTGGCATAAACGGTACAATATTGACACTGATGGTTCGCATCATGGTGATCATGATGGTCAGGTACTTGCGCCTGTTCGATATGATGCTGGTGATGTGAATGGTGCATGGCATGTGACATGGCTTCCGTCTGTGCTTTTGGTTTAAGCAAAGCACGGGTAATAGTTTCACAGACCGGAGCAATTTGATATTGCTTCGGTAATAGCGGCTGTAGAAATACCGCAATCTGTAAAAATACTGCTGCACAGGCAAGCAGCAAACCACTACGAAAAACCAAAAATCACATCCACACTATATTGGTGTTTGAAAAATATTAACGTTTTACCGCAACTTTTTCACGTTCGCGTTGGCGAACAATTTTTTCGACTTTTTCACGCGCACGCTGACGCTTAAGTGGTGACAAATAATCCACAAACAATTTGCCATTTAAGTGATCCATTTCATGTTGGATACAAACAGCGAGAAGTCCGTCAGCTTCTATCTCAAATGCTTGACCTTCAAGGTTAATTGCCTCAATTTTCACGCGTGACGGGCGATCAACTTTGTCGTATATTTGTGGCACTGATAGACAGCCTTCTTCGTACGGCTGCGTCTCTTCAGTCAGCGGAGTTACTTTGGGGTTAATGAAAACCATAGGTTCATCTTTAGATTCAGACAAATCCATGACGATAAGCTGAATATGACGATCGACCTGAGAAGCTGCTAAACCGATACCTGGTGCCGCATACATGGTTTCAAACATATCTGCTGCAAGTTGACGAATTTCATCAGTAACTTCTTCAACGGGCTTAGCAATGGTACGAAGACGGGGATCAGGAAAACTTAAAATAGGTAATAAGGCCATACTGTCGTCCTCACTTATGCCATTGATTGAAAAACCAAATGAAGGAAATACTTCATCGAAAAATTGTGTGTAAGCCGCCCATTATAACGCAACTGCACACATAATTTTTAGGAATTATCATAATGAAAAAGGTTTTTAACGGCATGGTTAATTTTCATGCCTTGGGGATAAAGAAGCATTTACTTGCCTTGGCGCTCTGTACAGGTGTCGCAATCGGTACGATAGCAGAGGTTCATGCAACCAGTCCGAACCATAATCCACCCTCACTTAAAAGTAATGCACCCAATGTATATGTTGTAAAACGTGGGGATACTTTATGGGATATTTCAGGACATTTTCTAAATAAACCATGGCGTTGGCCTGAAATCTGGGCGAGCAACCAACATGTTAAAAATCCACACTGGATCTATCCGGGTGACCGATTACTATTATGTAGCCTAGATGGGCGTCCTTTAGTCGGTAAAGATGAGGGCGATGGTTGTGTAGGTATTATTCGCCGCTACACTGGGCAAACCACTCACTTACAACCTCAAGTTCGCGTCGAAGCATTAAATAATAGTGTTCCGGTTATTCCACTTGAACATATTAAACAGTGGTTAGAGAACAGTACTATTTTACCAGCCGACTCAATTACCAACACACCTTATATTGTTGGTACAGCCGATCAACGTGTACTTGCAGGAAAAGGCCAGACTATTTATGCACGAGGACAAGGCTTAATTAATGGGCAGCGTTATGCAGTCTACCGAGAAGGTGAACCTTACTATTTCACAGACAATAAAGGTAAAAAGCATAGTTTAGGGATTGAGCTACTACAGGTTGCTTCAGGTGTTGCGGTCTCTTCTGAAAAAGATATTACTACATTAGAACTAACAGATAGTTATAACGCTGAAGTACGTCGTGGCGATCGTGTTATGCCTGAAGAACAAGCTACTTTGCCAACATTATTTTACCCAGTAGATGCGAAGCAAGTGACGGATGGTGGCAAGATTATTCGTGTCATGGGTTCAATTGGTAGAGCTGCAAAAAATAGTGTAGTGACTTTGGACCGCGGTACAACTCAGGGCATTCAAGTAGGTCAAGTTTTTGATATTACTCAACAAGGTGAATCAATTCGCGACCCTAAAACCAAAGAAGTAATTCAACTTCCTGGCCAACAAATTGGCAGTCTAATGGTTTTTAGAACTTTTGATCAGCTAAGTTATGCTTATGTTTTAGAGAGCGATTTACCAATTAAGGTTGGTTCAAGCATTCAGCCACCTCAATTTAATGATTAATGCTGGATGTACCTTTTACAATGCTCACTCAACTTTCTCCACACCACTACCACACACTTAAAGTGTGGTATTTGGTGCAGCACTCTTTAGTCAGCTTTAAAAAAATTATTGATTATTTTGGAAATTGTGAAAAAGCCACTCAACCTGATGGTTTAGCAAAGTGGTCCTCTCTGGGGCTACATGCTAATCACTTAAAGCGTGTAAACGAATTTCAAACGACCCAAGGTCAGGCGCAGTTTGAACAACTTGTACAACAAGTTCGTCAGCATACGGATTTTATTTTAACGCCAGATGACTCTGGCTATCCTACTCAATTACTTCCTTATACAGATCACCCACCTATTATTTTTGGGAAAGGTCAAGCGCAAGCTTTATTGCAACCTCAAATTGCGATTGTCGGTAGCCGAAAACCAAGCCCACATGGACGACAGGTCGCTTATGATTTTGCCTATTACTTAAGTGAAAAGGGCTTTTTCATTAGTAGCGGTCTGGCTTATGGCATTGATGAAGCCGCTCATCAAGGTGCATCTGCTCATCAACGTACCATTGCAGTGACGGGTACGGGCTTAGACACTACTTATCCAGCTCAAAATAAAAAACTTGCAGAATATATTTTGGCTCAAAACGGCGCCATTATTACTGAGTTTTTACCGGGTACACCGCCATTACAACAGCATTTTCCACGTAGAAACCGAATTGTCAGCGGTTTGAGTTTAGGCGTTTTGGTGGTAGAAGCGACATTAAAAAGTGGCTCACTCATCACGGCCAATAAAGCTGCTGAACAAGGTAAAACCGTATTCGCGATTCCGGGCCATATTTATAGCGAGTTTCATCAAGGATGCCATCAACTTATTCGTGAAGGTGCAATTTTAATCGACCATCCTGAACAGATTATTGAGGATCTTGCTTTACCAACCCAATGGCAAAGTCAGCAACAAAATCAAACTGAAGAAGCTAATACGAATACTCCAGAAATTCCTGAGCATCTGATTGACCTTTATCAGTCTTTAGACTGGGTAGGACAAAATATTGACCAGCTTGTAGTTCACCATAATATTCCAGTTTCTGAACTGACCTCTTCACTAATGGAACTAGAACTACTCGGTTTATGTATGCAACAATCAGGGCTGTATTTACGTTGTCGTTCTTAGTATTAGAGCGCACAATAGCGATTCTGTTTGATTGAAAGGAAAGAATTACCATGATTACGACCTCAGTGACCGAAGCAGCCGAATGTTTACAACAAGGTCAAGTTTTGGCATATCCAACTGAGGCAGTCTGGGGACTAGGCTGTGATCCATTTAATGAACAAGCTTTTCAAAAAATTCTTGAATTGAAACAGCGCCCTATTGAAAAGGGCGTCATTTTATTGGCTGGCCATATTAGTCAAGTAGAACATCTACTAACTTCCTTACCGCAAACTACTCAGCAAGAAATTATTGATTGCTGGACAAACCATCAACCCTCAGAAAGAGCCACAACTTGGCTATTACCTGCTGATCAACACATCCCCTCATGGATTAAAGGCGAGCATCCTCTTGTTGCGGTACGTGTAACGACACATCCTTTATGTGTCGCTTTATGCAATGCTTTTCATGGTTTTATTGTATCGACGAGTGCCAACCCTAGTGGACAAGAACCTGCACATTCTTTACAAGATGCCTGCCAATACTTTGGTTCACAATTAAACTATCTCAATGGTGATTTAGGCCAAAGCCAACAGCCAAGCCGCATCATTAACGCCTTAACTGGTGAAGTGATACGTCCTTAATTCCAGACAAAAAAAAGCTCAGTTATATAGGGATAACTGAGCATAAAAAAGGATGGGTATATACCACATCCAGAGGGTTTGGATATCTCTGGAACGAAAGAAAAATTGCTTAAAAGAGCATCTTTCGTAGTGGTCGCTATTATGTGGCAAGAGACTTAATGTGAGAAATATATTATTTCTCTAAAAAAAGCATGAAAAGTGTAGGGAATTTGGCGTTTTTAGCAGTTGAATTAAAATTATATTAATATTTTTATTGGCCTTTTTTAATATTTATGTTACACAATCTTTTCATAAATATATTTATAAATCATATAGAAAAGCTTAGATTGATAAAAAACTGGCATATTTTCATCACTTTTTTTAAAAATATGCCATAGTTTTTTTATGATTCTTAATTTTGCTCTGGCAAAAGATCTGATTTTTTAGAATTAACCTTCTTTTGTGCCATGATAATGCCCACCAGAATCATAATTCCGCCGAAGGTGTGATATATGGTCCATTGTTCAGATAACCAGATACTTGCAATAATGGCGGTGAACACTGGCACAAGATTCATAAAGATACTGGTTCTATTTGGCCCAAGTTGTTGTACGGCTAACATCCAAACTAGCGGCGCAATGAGTGAAGCAAATACACCGGCATAAATTGCACTTGGCGCATTTTGTGCATTTAAGGCATCCAGACCAAACCAGAAAATTAAAGGAAGATGGAACAGCACGGAAAACCCAATCTGAACGTATAAGCTTGTCATAATTGGAAGTGGGAGCTGCCATTTCTTTAAGAAAACTCCATAAAATGCATAGAAGAATACGGCAATAATCATCAATGCATCGCCAAGGTGCCCGCCACCACTTAAAAGCTTATTAATATTTCCTTGGGACATAACGTATAGCAGACCAGCAAAAGACAAAATACTGCCAAAAACTGCAAAGCGATTAGGCACATCTTTTAAAATGGCAAGCGAAACAAAGATCGTAAAGATGGGAATAAATGCATTCACAATCCCCATATTGGTTGCACTAGTATAATGGGCAGCCGTATAAGCTAAGCCTTGATAAAGCACCATCCCAAATGCACTTAACACAGCAAGCTTAGGTAAATATGGTATTACTAGTCGTCTTTGTCTCCAAACAGACAAAAACATAAATGGAGTCAAAATAATAAAAGCGATTAACCACCGATAAAAGCTAATACTTACCGGAGAAATATAGTCCGAGACATAGCGGGTGACTACAATATTTAAAGACCAAATCAGTACTGCCAGAATGGGAAAAATAAATGCCCATTTGTGATATTTCATGACCTGACTCATAGTAATACACCAACTACAAAAGAGACTTTATTTTGAAGAATGTCTTAATAAATTGAAATATCGTATTTCCGACATTGATATTGAACTTAAGACATCATTTATTTTTTAAAATAATGTCCAAGCTTTCATGGCATGTTCTACCACTTTATGTAATTGTTCGGTACTTGCACCATCTCTAGCCTGAATGGTAAGCCCCTGAATAACAGTCGCATAAAAATCTGTCATTTCTTGTAGAGGGGCACTAATAGGCAAATCGCCCTGCTCTACACCTTGTTCAAGACGTTTTAATAACTTTTCTTTGGTCTTTATTCGCTTATCTAAAAGATTTTGCTGTACCTCTTGTGTGGCATCAGAACAGTTCATAGCAGCGACTACCAACATACAGCCAGCTGGCTTATTGGGTTGAACCAATCGTTTTACATTGTCATAAAGATATAACTCAAAAGCGATTTTTGCAGTTTTTGCCTCTAAAAATATTGTTTCAATAGGACATGCTTCATGAGCGAGATAATAGTCAATACTTTTGTAAAACAAACCTGCCTTATCGCCAAAAGCACTATATAGGCTAGGCGCTGTAATTTCTAAAGCATGTGTTAAGTCACTAATAGAGGTTGCTTCATAGCCATGTTCCCAAAAAAGTAACATAGCTTTCTCTAACACTTGCTGCTCATCAAAGCATTTAGGGCGTCCACGCTTCTTTTTTAACGTGTCCTCATTAACAAGATCTGTTTCATGCCTATTTGTCATAAAGATCACATCTATTTTTATAACAATCGTTATTAAATTAATTGACGTTCAATTTTTTATCAACTATTTTATTTTCATAATGATCGTTAGTTAATTATAAATTTGCCTTTCTTCACTTCGAATTTAGCAAAGTAAGGATTTCTTTATGGACCAATCTACTACCTCTAAAGCACGACCCATGACTTCCACACAAGGGAGCTGGTTTGCTATTTTGGCTGTTGCCATCGCAGCCTTTGCCTTGGTAACGAGTGAATTTTTACCTGTTGGTGTCTTAAATAGCGTTGCAGCCGATTTACACATTTCTGTAGGTACAGCAGGTCTTATTATTACAGTACCCGGCATTATGGCAGCGATTGCAGCCCCACTATTACCCGTTTCAGTAAAGCAACTCGACCGCCGTTATGTGCTTATTTTACTGACTGCTATTATGGTGATTGCCAATACCATTACGGCTTTTGCAGAAAACTTTCATGTTCTATTGTTGAGCCGTTTGATTTTAGGGATTTCAATTGGTGGCTTCTGGGCAACAGCAATTGCCTTAAGCGGTAAGCTAGCACCTGCAAATTTACCTATTGCCAAAGCAACTGCTGTAGTAATGGCTGGTGTAACTTTCGCCACTGTACTAGGTGTACCGATTGGAACATGGTTAAGTGAGTTTTATGGGTGGCGCAGTGCCTTTGGAATTACAGCTGCTATCGGTCTTGTTGTATTAGTGCTTCAGCTTATTTTCTTACCAAAACTTTTACCAGAGTCAGCAATACATATTCGTGATTTACCTGCATTATTACGCACACCTAAAGCACGTAGCGGCATGCTTATTGTTTTATTAATTGGGCTTGCTCACTTCTGTGCATACAGTTATTTAGCCCCTTTCTTTAAAAATGTAGCCGGGTTTAATGGCACAACTATTAGCTCATTATTATTGCTTTACGGAATAGCCGGTATTTTTGGAAATGCATTTGCAGGGTACAGTGGTAATTTAAATGTTCGATATACCTTAGCTTTCGTTGGAACATGTTTTGCCATCGTATTCTTTGGCTTCCCAATCTTTGCTATCCATGAGTTTGGTGCCATTGTCCTTACAGCATTATGGGGCTTCGCATTTGGCGCATTCCCTACCTCTGCCAATATTTGGATGTTTGTACACGCACCTCATGCTGTAGAAAAAGGTATGCCGCTTTTTGTTGGTATGTTCCAAGTCATGATTGCTACAGGGTCATTATTAGGTGGTTATGTAGTTGATCATTTCAATGAAAATACTTTAATTTATGGGGTATTAAGCTTCGTTGCCTTAGCTTTAATTAGTACATTTACCTTAGCCAAAGGTTTAAACAATCCCAAAGCAACATGTGAAAATTAGAATATTACTTAGAGTAGACCCATGAAAAATGAGGACCAACAATTTTCTTTATTAGAGAGTATAGAAGTTCATGAATTTCTATACGAGAAAGAAGATATTGTTCGTCCTCATGCTTCACTATGGGGCGATTTCAATTTTAGTTTAAATGGTATTTTAGAAATACAGGTAGAAGAGCAAATATACTTGTCTCCTCCAAGCTATGGGCTTTGGATTCCCCCTCAAACGGTTCATCAATCTACCCATATCGATCATGAAATTCATTATATCTGCATTCGTTTACACCCTCGGCTTTGCTCTATTTTAGGAGATATCTGCCGATGCTTTAGTATTCAGCCCTTCTTTCGAACCTTAGTTTTACAAATATTGGAACAGCAAAAACAAACGGAAAAGCCTGAATATTTAGAACATCTTTTACAGGTTTTATTCGATCAATTACAACAAGCACCCGCCTATTCTCATTATTTACCACAAACACGGCATCCTGTTTTACTGCCAATTTTAGAAAAGCTTTCAGACCCATTACTTTTTAATCTCTCTTTACAGCAGTTACTTCAGAACTTTTCTGTCAGTGATCGTCATTTATTACGCTTAAGCCAACAAGAACTACAACTTTCACTATCCGAATGGCGTAATCGAGCCAAAATTGTTTACGCCATTCATCAGATCCGTCAAGGAACACCGATTAAACGCCTAGCATACGATTTAGGATATCAACACAGCTCAAGTTTTATCGAATTTTTTAAAAGATATACAGGCCAAACACCTGTTCAAATCAGAAATAATTAGATAGTAAAACTGCTTTTGTATATCTTTTTATTTTTTGAACACGAATATTATTGCACTACTCAAGAATAGCAGTTAAAACAAATGCGTTACTTGATATCAATTACAATCTTCAGGAAAGACTCATGACTCAATCTGTATATCATATTCCAGTAAAAGCTATTTCAGGCGAAACGGTTGACCTTGACCAATATAAAGGGAAAGTTTTATTAATCGTAAACACAGCGTCCAAATGTGGTTTAACGCCACAATACGAAGGTTTAGAAAAGCTGTATCAAGCAAAGAAAGATCAAGGTCTTGAAATCTTAGGCTTCCCTGCAAACAACTTTAAAGAACAAGAACCTGGTTCGGATGAAGAAATTCAACAGTTCTGCTCATTAAACTACGATGTTCATTTCCCACTTTTCTCTAAAATCTCTGTAGCTGGCGAAGATAAACATCCACTTTATCAAGCGCTAACAACAGCTCAACCAGAACGTATTGGAGAAGGCCCTTTCCGTGAGCGCTTAGAAGGTTTAGGTATTCCTACTAACCCTGCCCCTGAAGTGTTATGGAACTTCGAGAAATTCCTAGTAAATAAAAACGGTGAAGTTGTTGCGCGTTTTGCACCTAACTTAACAGCAGACGATGAACAAATTGTAAAAGCAGTTGAAGCAGAATTAGCTAAATAATTTTTGCATCAAACTAATAAAAGGAGTGCTATAGCACTCCTTTTTTATTGTCTACTCAAAATGTTGTTCATTTGCAACAATACCTTATTTCTACATATTTTATGCATATAGTACCTACTTGCTTCAGTTGGTATTGTTTGTAGTTATGAAAAAAGTTTTACAAGGTGCATTTTTCCCATTTGTGATTTTTGCTTCAGGTATGTTGTTACTTGGATGTGATCAGGCACAAGACCACGCAAAGGAACAAGAATCCGTTCAGACTAACGATCAAATATCAGAACAAGCTGATGACTCTCAACAAGAAATCACAGCTACACAAAATAAAACTGAATTAAAAAATGGTAATGTTTTTTATATCGTTCGTGATGCCGCTAACTTACAATTAAAGGCTGGCGACTATATCGAAAAGCTCAAGGATACTCAACTTGACGTTGAACAAGCTATTCAAGATAAAGATCAGCATGAGCTAAAAACAACTGTGACGACTTTGAAAGCACAGTTAGAAGGTTTAAACCAAGCTTTGCTTGGTTTAGATATCAGAAGTCAGGAAGTTGAAAATATCCGTCAAAGCCTACTACAGGCAAACCAGCAAGCTTTAAGCATGCCTTTATTAAATGGGAAATTAGAGCAAATTAATTTCGACCAAATTGAAAAGCAACTTAATACCATCCAAATGGATATGGTCAAGCTCGCTGCTATGATTATGGCAGGAGATGAAAAATCAGATTCAAAAACTGATTCTTAATTTTCTTTTTAGCAATAAAAAAAGCCACCGAAAGGTGGCTTTTTTTATTTAATTCACAAGTGCTATAGTTACTTTACTGCATTTACCTGCCTCAGCTAAACGATATTCATTAATTGCTTTCTGACCTTGTGCATCATCTACTAATTTTAAATTAGCGCCACCAACAAAAACGCCTGGTTTAATATATTGCTGAACAAAATACTTTTTCCCAGCTTCAGTTTTAAATTTCAAATGATTTGGCGAAAATTCTGATTCAGTTGAAACTGTATGTTCTTGATTACCAGCAACTTCTTTATAAAAGAATATACCACGTGCTGTTTCGCCCAGACATTCTCCATCAACCCATACATCTTTTTTCAGAGCACTACCGACTATATTATTAGAACGGTACACATAAATTACTGCATTTCCATTTGTTGGAGCTGTTAATTGTTTTGCTTGCTGAGCTAACTGTGGATTAGCCTGTGGCACGGATGCACATCCAACAAAAGCAGTGGATACAAGGATAGGTAGCCAATATTTAAATTTCATTTTAAGTATCTCTTATTTATGATGATTTAAGTTTTGAGACGCAAATTTACATTAAAAACATATTATTTGATATATAAATATCATTTTGATATCCAATATGATAATAAAAAAGCCACCTTTCGGTGGCTTTTCAATCTCGAACCGCGTCTTATTGAGCGCGGTTTTTGATTTTACGGATAGTTTCAAGCTGTGCAGCGGTTTCTGCCAAGGCAGCCAACGCAGCAGCTGAGTCCAAATCACTCTTTTGGTTTGCAAGCAATTGTTCAGCATTTTTACGTGCTTCTAAAATTGCAGCTTCATCCAAATTGTCAGCGCGGATTGCAGTATCTGCAAGAACCGTCACAACATGAGGTTGAACTTCTAAAACACCGCCAGATACATAGACGATTTCTTCTGTACCATTTTCCAACAGAACACGAATCGGGCCCGGTTGAAGCAAGGTTACAAGTGGAGCATGCCCTGGCAAAATACCAAGTTCACCACCTGCACCTTTCGCGATTAACATCGTCACTGCGCCAGAGTAAATTGACTCTTTAACACTTACGACATCACATTGCATAGTCGCCATGAGATGATCTCCTTAAATTAGAGTTTCTCAGCTTTAGCAATCACTTCGTCAATACCACCAACCATATAGAACGCTTGTTCTGGGATGTGATCGTATTCACCAGCTAATAGACCTTTAAAGCCACGAATCGTTTCTTTAAGTGGTACTAATTTACCAGGAGCACCAGTAAATACTTCAGCTACGTGGAATGGTTGAGAGAAGAAACGTTGGATTTTACGCGCACGGTAAACAACCAATTTATCTTCTTCTGCCAACTCATCCATACCCAAGATTGCGATGATGTCTTTAAGCTCTTTATAGCGTTGCAATACGTTTTGTACTGCGCGCGCAATTTCATAGTGCTCTTGACCAACAACTAATGGGTCTAACTGACGTGAAGTTGAGTCAAGTGGATCGATCGCTGGATAGATACCAGAAGATGCGATGTCACGGCTCAATACTACTGTTGCGTCTAAGTGAGCAAATGTAGTTGCAGGCGATGGGTCTGTTAAGTCATCGGCAGGTACATATACTGCTTGGATCGAAGTGATCGAACCAGATTTAGTAGATGTAATACGCTCTTGAAGAACACCCATTTCTTCTGCAAGTGTAGGTTGGTAACCTACCGCAGATGGCATACGACCTAACAATGCTGATACTTCAGTACCTGCAAGTGTATAACGGTAGATGTTGTCGACGAATAATAATACGTCACGACCTTTACCGTTTTCGTCTTTTTCATCACGGAAGTATTCAGCCATAGTCAAACCAGTTAACGCTACGCGTAAACGGTTACCTGGTGGCTCGTTCATCTGACCGTAGACCATTGCTACTTTGTCAAGAACGTTAGAATCTTTCATTTCGTGATAGAAGTCATTACCTTCACGAGTACGCTCACCAACACCAGCAAACACAGATAAACCTGAGTGTGCTTTCGCGATATTGTTGATCAATTCCATCATGTTAACGGTTTTACCAACACCAGCACCACCGAATAAACCAACTTTACCACCTTTCGCAAACGGGCAAAGTAAGTCAATTACTTTAATACCAGTTTCTAAAAGGTCAGTAGAAGCTGCTTGTTCAGCATAAGAAGGCGCTTGACGGTGAATCGGCAAACGTTCTTCAGTCGCAACAGGACCTGCTTCATCGATAGGACGACCTAAAACGTCCATGATACGGCCAAGAGTGGCTGTACCAACTGGAACAGAGATCGGTGCGTTTGTGCTAGTTACAGTAAGACCACGTTTAAGACCTTCTGTAGAACCCATTGCGATGGTACGAACAACACCATCACCAAGTTGTTGCTGAACTTCTAAAGTAGTTTCAGTACCGTCAACTTGGAGAGCGTCATAGATCTTTGGAACGCTTGTGCGCTCAAACTCGACGTCGATAACCGCGCCGATGATCTGAATGATACGACCGCTACTCATTGCTGTCTCCTCAATTCAAACTTAATAATGTTAAACGGCAGCGGCACCACCAACGATCTCAGAGATTTCCTGAGTAATCGCGGCTTGACGCAGCTTGTTATAGATGAGTTGTAAGTCTTTGATAAGCTGACCTGCGTTATCTGTCGCTGCTTTCATTGCGACCATACGTGCAGATTGCTCACATGCGACGTTTTCAATCACACCTTGATAAACCATAGACTCGATATAGCGAACTAATAAACCATTTAGCAATTCTTCTGCTTCTGGTTCATAGATGTAATCCCAACCATAAGTACGGTTGAGGTCATCGCCTTCTTCTGCTGGTGCTAAAGGAACAAGTTGCTCAACTTTAGGCTTTTGTGTCATTGCATTGACGAAACCATTTGATACGAGATAGATACGATCTAATTCGCCTTTATCAAATGCATCAAGCATAACTTGCACTGAGCCAGTTAACTGTTCCAAACTAGGGGCATCACCAATTTGAGTGGTTGCACCCAGCACTTTACCGCCGTAATTCTTAAAAAACGAAACCGCTTTTTGACCAATCAAAGCAAATTGAACTTCAATTGACTGCTCTTGTTGTGCTTTGACATGCTGCACAACTTTCTTGAACAAGTTAATGTTCAAACCACCTGCCAAACCGCGATCTGAAGATACAATGATGTAACCAACACGCTTAACTGGGCGGTCCACCATATAACGGTGTTTGTATTCAGGGTTTGCTTGTACCAAGTGAGCAATTACACGGCGCATATTATCGGCATACGGACGGCCCTGAGCCATGCGCTCTTGCGCACGACGCATTTTTGAAGCAGCTACCATTTGCATCGCGCGAGTAATCTTTTGCGTGCTCTTGATACTAGCTACTTTGGCGCGAATTTCTTTTAAATTTGCCATACGCTTAACCTAGTATTCGAAAGCCCTTTCGAGCTTCCGAAGGTTGATCCGTGAACCAAACTTAACTAAAACTGAACTTAGTAAGTTTGAGTCGCTTTAAAGCTTTCAATACCAGCTTTGATTGCTGCTTCGATGTCTTTGTTGTAGTCACCAGTTTCATCGATTTGTTTCATCAACGGAGCATATTCTGAACGGAAGTAAGCAATTAACGCAGCATCAAAGTCTACGATTTTCTTAACTTCTACGTCAGCCATATAGCCTTCGTTAGATGCATAAACAGAAACAGCTTGGTCAGCAATTGAGTAAGGAGCATATTGTTTTTGCTTCATTAACTCAGTTACACGTTGACCATGTTCAAGTTGTTTACGAGTTGCTTCATCAAGGTCAGAAGCAAACTGAGCAAACGCAGCCAATTCACGGTATTGCGCTAAAGCGGTACGGATACCACCAGACAATTTTTTGATGATCTTAGTTTGAGCAGAACCACCAACACGAGATACAGAGATACCCGCGTTCACAGCAGGACGGATACCTGCGTTGAATAATGATGTTTCTAAGAAGATCTGACCGTCAGTAATCGAAATTACGTTTGTTGGTACGAATGCAGATACGTCACCTGCTTGAGTTTCAATGATTGGCAATGCAGTTAAAGAACCAGTTTTACCAGTTACTGCGCCATTAGTGAATTTCTCAACGTATTCAGCAGATACACGTGAAGCACGTTCAAGAAGACGTGAGTGAAGATAGAATACGTCACCTGGATACGCTTCACGACCTGGTGGACGACGTAAAAGCAATGAAATTTGACGGTAAGCAACAGCTTGCTTAGACAAATCATCATAAATGATAAGAGCGTCTTCACCGCGGTCACGGAAGTATTCACCCATTGTACAGCCAGAGTACGGAGCTAAATACTGCATTGCAGCAGGATCAGCAGCCGCAGCAGCGACAACAGTTGTATACGCCATAGCGCCAGTTTCTTCTAGCTTACGTACAACGTTTGCAATTGTTGATTGTTTTTGACCAATCGCAACGTATACACATTTAATGCCAGAGTTTTTCTGAGCGATAATCGCATCGATCGCCATTGCTGTTTTACCAGTTTGACGGTCACCAATAATCAACTCACGCTGACCACGACCCACAGGAATCATGGTATCAACTGATTTATAACCAGTTTGAACAGGTTGGTCTACAGATTGACGCCAAATTACACCTGGTGCTACTTTTTCAACAGCATCAGTTAATTTTGCATCAATTGGGCCTTTACCATCAATTGGGTTACCCAAAGCATCTACGACACGGCCAAGAAGTTCAGGACCAACTGGAACTTCTAAAACACGACCTGTACAACGAGCTTTTTGACCTTCTTGAAGGCTTAGGTAGTTACCTAAAACAACGGCACCCACTGAATCCTGTTCTAGGTTCAGTGCCATACCAAATAAGCCGCCGTCGAATTCGATCATTTCACCGTACATTGCATCAGCAAGACCGTGAATACGCACGATACCGTCGGATACCATAACAATGGTACCTTCGTTTTTAGCGGTCGCGCTGGTGTCCAGATCTCCGATACGCTGTTTAATGAGCGCACTGATCTCGGATGGATTCAGTTGTTGCATTGCGCTATTCCTCAATCTTTTATTAGTTCAGTCTTCATCATTTGCATTATGCAAGAAGACGAGTACGCATTTTTTCAAGCTTGTTAAGCGCAGAATCATCTATCACTTGATCGCCTGCACGAATTACAACACCTGCAATAAGCTCAGGTTTAACTTCAACTGAAACAGTTACTGTGCTGTTAAAACGCTTTTCTAAAGCAGATTTCAACAGTTGCTCTTGTTCAGCAGTTAACGGGAAAGCCGATTCAATCACGACATCCACATTGTTGTTATTCTGTGATTTAAGCTGTTCATATTCTGCTGCAATTTCAGGTAACAACACTAATCGATCGTTATCTGCAAGAAGT
This sequence comes from Acinetobacter sp. OYA S30, assembly GCF_033599315.1. Taxonomy (NCBI): domain Bacteria; kingdom Pseudomonadati; phylum Pseudomonadota; class Gammaproteobacteria; order Moraxellales; family Moraxellaceae; genus Acinetobacter; species Acinetobacter sp. OYA S30. The sequence goes on along the minus strand of NZ_JAWVAV010000030.1, from coordinate 24,189 downwards.
GTCAAAAAGTTAGACACTGCTTGAGACTGATCTTCACCTAAAACTTTAGCAAAAAGCTTCACTTGCTCCGCAGGAGTAAGTTCAGGGCGATTTAAATAAGCGGAAAATGCTTCGTCTTGCACCGCAGCACTGAGCACTTGTAACGCATTCGACCAATTGTCTGTTGCACCTTGCTCAGAAGCATAAGCAAATGCTGCTTTGGCATACGGACGTGCCAACGTCAAGAGTTCAGCCATAATTCGCCTCGCTTAAAGTTTAGCAGCCAGCTGAGACAGCATGGCGTTATGAGCTTCTGCATCAACTTGTTGGTTCAGGATCTTTTCTGCACCAGCTACTGCCAAGGCAGCTACTTGTTGACGTAATTCTTCGCGAGCAGAATTGATTTCTTGATCAACAGCTTCTTTAGCCTGTTGACGAATACGCTCACCTTCAGCCGCAGCTTGAGTACGAGCTTCTTCGATCAATTGCGCTGCACGACGGTTCGCTTGTTCGATCAATTGAGCCGCTTGTGCTTTAGCCGCATCAAGCTCTTGCTTTACTTGCGCTTGTGCATCGGCAAGGTCAGCTTTCGCTTTTTCTGCTGCATTTAAGCCATCAGCGATTTTGCGCTGACGCTCACTAATCGCATTGATTAGTGGTGGCCAAACAAACTTCATGCAGAATGCGACAAAAAACGCAAACGCAATCGCTTGACCAATCAATGTGAGGTTGATATTCATTGCAATTCCTCAAATAGTGGATTTAGGAATTAAGCTGATTAACCTACAAATGGATTAGCGAAGATGAAGAACAAGCCAATACCAACACCGATCATAGGCACAGCATCAAGAAGACCCGCGATTAAGAACATACGAGTTTGAAGTTGTGGAGCTAATTCTGGTTGACGAGCAACAGCTTCTAAAAAGCGACCACCCAAAAGACCAAAACCAATCGCAGTACCCAAAGCACCGAAAGCGATCAAGATAGCAGATGCAATTGCAACTAGACCTAAAGTGAGTTCCATGAAAAATTCCTCAGAGGTTAGGTTATTACCAAATTAAATTAAAAAAATTCAGCCCAACCATCGTTTGACAGTTAGGCAATACCATTAATGTTTTTCGCTTGCCATGCTCAAGTAAACGATGGTAAGCATCATAAAGATGAATGCCTGCAACGTGATTACAAGAATGTGGAAGATCGCCCAAGGCACAGATAACGCCCATTGAATCCAGAACGGCAATAATGCGATCAGGATAAAGATCAACTCACCGGCATACATGTTACCGAATAGTCGGAGAGCCAATGAAATAGGACGAGCAAGGAATGTTACCAATTCCAAAATCAAGTTCACTGGAATAAGCAACGCTTTTGCAACTGGATTACTTGGGTTAAATGGGTTAAGTGCCAACTCGCCTACGAAACCGCCAACACCCTTTTCGCGGATGCTGTAGAACAAGATAAGTACAAACACAGATAAAGACATACCAAGGGTAATGTTTGGATCTGTAGATGGAACGATCTTGAAGTAAACGTGGTGAGGGTCCATACCAAATACGTTAGCACCCACAAATGCAGCAACTTGAGGAATCCAGTCAACTGGGATCAAGTCCATTAAGTTCATGAGGAAAATCCACACGAAAATAGTGAGTGCAAGTGGAGCGATTAAACGTGATTTGCCATGAAAAGTATCACGGACACTTGAGTCAACAAACTCAATGATCATTTCAATTGCAGATTGGAACTTTGTTGGAACGCCAGCATTTGCAGCTCTCGCAACTATCCAAAATAACAAACAGAAAATCACACCAAGGCCAATTGACCAACCCATTGAATCCAAGTGAATTGCAGTGAACCCCATCGAATGAGCTTCTTCAGCAGTCTCAGCCAATTTCCATGTACCATCTGGCATTTTGCCATAGGTCATATTGGTCAAGTGATGCTTGATATACTCTGTCGAAGTGAGGGCATGTTCTTCAGCAGCCATAAATCACACCTGGTCAATGTCAATTACTAAAAAGAAGGGAAACGAACATCAGCGTACTGTCGATATCTCGCCACCCTCCAAAAAATCTTCAATTCTTCTTGTTTCTATACCCGTTTTTGTAGACGTGACACCCAAAAAGGAGCAACCCACGACATCGCTTGAACGAGAATAAAACCAAACAGCAATGCTAACGGTGATAAAGGTTTAACATTGCTCAAAATCAAAATAAATCCAACGATCATGATTGCAAATTTGCCTAACATGCCCCTATACATGTTAGACAGCACTTGTTTAGATGCTCTCGCACCTGCCGTTCTGAAGGATTGCCACGCAAAATAGCTCGTAGCAAGCCAGCAGACCAATGCACCAAGTGCCGCACTTAATGCTGCTGTCATGTCTTTTATGCTCCACGCCACAAGTGCGGAAACAGGGATCATGCATGCTTGTAAGAAGACCAAAGCTTTTGCTAATCGTCGGTCAATCAAGCGACTAGTTTGGCTCATTTTTATCCACTCACAGCATAAATGCTTGACAAGTTTAGCTGATGATCGCTTTTAATCGCAGGCATTATAGAGTTACACCCCTGAACATGCAATCTTTTCCCGACTTTAGTCGGGGTTTTTCGTGACAGGTGGTGCTGACGCTACAGTCAGCCTTTGTTTACTTTTTATCTCACTTTTGCGTATTTAATACACATTTATCAGTTTTTATCGCCAGTTTCTTCCATGCTGTTACAAAATTATCTTCATTATTCATACTTTCATCAACGGGTTGGAAGGTAATACTACCCAGTTTTTGATATTGCCCTTTTGTTGTAAAACTTTCTGCAAGTAAACACATCTGAGCTTTTGGTCGACTATCATTAAGGTACTTTATTTGTGCCGCTGTAGGAGCTACATGCGGATCATCCGTTAAAGCACCCGCAAACTTTAAGTTTAGCGAACGCTCCAAATATTGATAAGCATCATGATAAGACCAATACGGTTTACCGTTGCTTGAGCTATCGTAAGCTTGAGCCGCCTGCAACATATTTCGTGCAAATGTATTCGCATTATTCCAATACTTCGCTTTGTTTTCAGGATGCTGTTGTGAACGTAAAGCTGCAATAAAAAAGCCAATACGTACCGCATTGTTTGGTTCTAGCCAGACATGCGTATCCACAGTATTTGGTAGCGCAGCCCCACGTGTATTGCGCTGCGGCAAAATAGAAAGAATACCGCTATCTAACAAAGCAATTGCTTTCTTATTGTTACTTAGTAATTTGTTGAGTGGAGCTTCATGAGCTTTCCCCAACCAGATCACTAAAGAAGCATCATTAATTGCTTTACGGTGTGCCGGTGTTAACTGTACATCATGCCCACTTTGCCCTTGAAGCAATAACTGGGGTTCTTCAACTCCTTTGGTAATTTCTTTTGCAATCAAATAGATTGGGTGCGTAGAGACAACCAAACCCTGACTCCAACCTAACGTACTCATAAGAGAGAACATACTGAAAACAAAAACGCGGAACATGACAGACCATCAATTAGTAATAGCTCGAAGCATGTTATAATATAACAAAGTTACAAAAATACCTAAGATTAATCGAATGAAGCATCGCTTCATGCTAATATTCCATTAAAAATTTGAGGTTATGTCTATGAGTTCTTGCATGCATGAACATCATGATTCTTTGCATGGTGTACATGATCACCATAATGTCGCAAGTCGTTTAGCTGAAGCAGAAACTTTATGTACTGCGGTCGGTGCACGCCTTACGCCTTTGCGTAAAGAAGTTCTTGAACTCATTTTAAATGCTTCAGGTCCTATGGGTGCCTATGACTTATTAGCACGTATTAAAAGTCAAACAGATCGCCCTGCCGCCCCTCCTACTGTTTATAGAACTTTAGACTTTTTATTAGAAAAGGGTCTTATTCATCGCTTAACATCTATTAATGCTTACATACCATGCTGCCACCCACGTGAAGGTCATCAGGCTGCATTCCTGATTTGTACCGAATGTCACACGGTTAAAGAAGCATCTTCACAAGGTCTAACCCAACAACTTGACCAACTTGCAGCTTTAGATGATTTCGCAGCACAACACAGCATTATAGAAATTTCGGGGAAATGCCAGCAGTGCCGCACAGCTCGCTAAATCCTGTATTGATTCAACTTGAACAGGTCTCTGTTCATCGTGATGATCGGGATATATTAAAAAAAGTCGATTTTGATCTGCATCAAAATGAAATTGTGACCTTAATTGGTCCCAATGGTGCAGGTAAGTCGACTTTAATTAAAGTTCTACTTGGAATTTTAAAACCAAGTAGTGGGCGTGTCATAAGCGATAAAAAACTAAAAATGGCTTATGTCCCTCAAAAGTTTAATCCCTCTCATAGTCTTCCTTTACGGGTACAAGATTTATTAGATCTTGAAAAATGTAGCCCTGCCCTTCGCCAAGAAATTATTCAAGATACTGGTATTGCCAAGCTACAACGATCAAAAGTACAACAGCTTTCTGGTGGAGAGCGCCAACGTGTCCTGCTTGCACGTGCTTTACTTAGGAAGCCAGATATTCTCGTTCTTGATGAACCGATGCAGGGTCTAGATATTCAATCTGAAGCTGAGCTTTATGAATATGTACGTAGTCTGCCGGAGCGTTATGGTTGCGCCATTTTAATTGTTTCACATGACTTACAATGGGTTATGCAAGGGACGCATAGAGTTGTTTGTTTAAATAAACATATATGTTGCAGCGGTTTACCTGAAAATATTCAGCAGCATCCTGAGTATCAGGCAATATTTGGCACTCAGCGAGTTTTTTACCAGCACCATCATGACCACTGTGCACATGGTGATGCAGCACACCCCTGCCCTCACAATAGTAGACCTCACATTCACCCAGAACCGGAAGCTTAAGCCATGATGGAATGGTTACAATTATTGTTGCCCGCATGGATTATGGGAACCTTATTGGTCTTTTTGACCGCACCACTTGGTTGTCTCATGCTATGGAGACGTATGTCTTTTTTTGCAGATACCATGGCACATGGAACCTTACTTGGGGTAGCAATTGCCGGTGCCTTAAGCCTTCCTCTCTGGCTTGGCGTAGCCGGTACGGCTATTTTATTAGTCGCTATTTTATGGGCGCTACATGACAATCGTTTACCGAACGATGCTCTACTTGCCTTATGCTCAGCAACATTACTATGTAGTGGCCTTCTGTTTATTCAACATGTTCCGAGTTTAAGACCAGAACTTTTGAGTTATTTGTTTGGTGACTTATTAAGTATTGATTGGCCAGACCTACCTGTTTTCACATTAATTATTGCAGTATCACTCGCCATTCTTTATCGCTTTTGGCAGCCTCAAATTCAAATTGCCATTGATCCGGACATTGCGATTAGTGAAGGGGTAAATGCGAAATGGCAGCGTCTCATTTTTATGTTACTGCTAGCCTTATTTACAGTTTTAGCTTTACGAGCAGTAGGTTCACTTTTAATGGGTGCTTTACTGGTTATTCCAGCGTTGAGCGCTCGACTACTCGCTCATTCACCAAAGCAAATGGTTATTTGGGCTTTTGTTTTAGCTCAACTCGGTGTCAGTGTTGGCCTATGGTCAAGCGCAGCACTTAATATCTCAACTGGCCTCAGTATTGTTTTATGTATGGCGTTGAGTTTTGCTCTTATTTTCATGCTTCAAAAAATCAAAAACCAAACTCAAGCGGCCTAAATCAAGTCGCTTGATGAACTGTGCTGAGCAATAAAGCTGCGCAACTAAACATGACAGCAAAACCACGGTTCAAATATTTTTGCTGTTTAGGCGAACGAAGTAATCTTAAAACTTTTGAAGCCAACCCTGTATATCCAGCCATTACAATCAAATCAATCGTAACCATAGTGGCTGCCATAATCAGATATTGTATCCATTGAGGTTTACTTAAATCTAAGAACTGAGGCAAAACTGCCAACAAAAAAACAATCGCTTTAGGGTTACTGATATTGACCACAAATCCATTTAATAGCAGAGCAGAAATAGTCTTATTCTTTTTTTCATGTTGAATTTCGATGTCTTTTACTGGTGCAGTCCACTGCAAATAAGCTAAATACAATAAATAGGCCACACCAAACCACTTAACGGCTTGAAAAGCCAATGGGGTCGTTGCGAATAGAACACCCACACCCGCCGCTACAATCATGATTTGAATTAACAATGCAATTTGCAAACCGATTGCATTCCAGTAGCCATGTCTAAAGCCATAATTTAAGCCGCTCGACATAGAAGCAATAGCCCCTGCTCCCGGAGAAATACTAATGACCCAACAGGCCAACATATAAGCAAACCAAACTTGCAAAGACATAGCGAAAATAGGCAATAAAAGTGGAATTATACCGTTTTATAAAGCTATCGTGGTGATAATTCAAACAATAAAATCAATAAATAGACTACTAACGGCTCTTCGCATCAGGCACAATAATTGAAGCTCATACTAAATTATAATTGAGGAGAGATCTTCTAATGACTGCTCAATCTGTCATTTTGCCATTACCATCTAATCATGCCCGTTTTATTGTTCTTCGTTTAAAAGATTTAACAATTGCTGAATTAAAAGAACAACTCGAAGCTTTATTCGAAACACGTGACCGTCTCATTACTCAGCATTCAGACGCGCAAATCAAAACAGCAGTCGCTTTTGGTCCAGAACTTTGGAAACAACTTTACAGTCAATCTCCTGCTGGCTTTAAACAACTTGAACCAGAAAATGGTGCATTCAATATGCCTGTCGTACCAGCTGATGTGCTTATTCACATTGCCAGTATGCGTTCAGATATCTGTTTTGCATTAAGCCAAGCATTTTTTGAAGGTATTAAAGATAAAGTTGAAGTTCTAGATGAACGTGTTTGTTTCCGTTATTTCGATGGTCGAGATATTACAGGTTTTATAGACGGTACTGAAAACCCTCAATTCCCAGATGACCGCGCGGAAACCGCTCTGCTTCCAGAAAGTGCTGGAGTATTTGCAGATGGTAGTTTCATATTTGCACAGCGCTATGCACATGACTTGGAAAAATGGAAAAAACTTAAAGTCGATGCACAAGAAAACGTCATGGGCCGTACCAAGCTTGAATCTATTGAATTAGATGATGATGTTAAACCGGAAAATGCCCATGTCGCTCGTACTGTCGTTGAAGATGAGGAAGGCGAAGAAATGGAAATCCTACGTCACAGCTTACCTTATGGTGACGGTCGAGGTGATCAAGGTTTATTCTTCATTGCTTACACTAAAGACCTGAGCATTATTGATGCGATGTTAAAGCGCATGTTTGGTACAAGTGGGGATGGCATCCATGACCGCTTATTGCACTTCGTGACACCACTTGACGGGGCATATTACTTTGCACCAAGTGAAGAACTATTAGAAGAAATTTTAGTGGCTTAAAAGAAAAAAAGAGGAGCTTAAGCTCCTCTTTTCACATTCTCATTCTTAGAAAGGAATACGTTTATATTTACGGTATTCTGGTTTCCAGAACGATTGATCAATCTTCTGCTTAAGCAAATCATCACTAATAGTTACAGCCACACCATCTGCCATTGCAGCTTTTGCCACTTCAAATGCAATCACTTTAGACACTTGTTGAATTTCACCTAAAGGTGGCAATAAATCAGCTTGTGGATCTTTCAGCAACGGTGAACAGTCTGCTAAAGCACTACTTGATGCCATGAGCATGTTTTCTGTAACGCGTTTAGCGCCTGATGCTACTACACCTAAACCAATACCAGGGAAGATATATGAGTTGTTGCACTGCGAAATATTATAAAGCTTGCCGTGATGATTTACAGGTGCAAATGGGCTACCCGTTGCAATTAATGCTTTACCTTCAGTCCATTCCACAATATCCGCTGGTACTGCTTCTACACGCGAAGTCGGGTTAGATAACGGCATCACAATTGGTCGTTCACAATTGGCAGCCATGGTCTTAATGATTTCTTCAGTAAATAGGCCCGGCTGACCAGAAACACCGATTAATACTGTAGGCTTGGCATTTTTAACAACATCAAGCAGTGAAATCACTTCTTCAATATTGCCCCATTGGTCTACTACTTCAGCTTTTTGAGCTAACTTACGTTGGAAGTCTAATAGGTTTGGCTGATTTTCAGTAATCAAACCAAAACGATCTACCATGTAAACACGAGCACGTGCTTCAGCATCGGTTAGACCTTCTGAAACCATTTGTGCAACGATTTGCTCTGCAATACCACAACCAGCTGAACCTGCACCTAAGAAAGCAATTGTTTGGTCTTTTAATTGTTTACCTGCTGCACGGCTTGCAGCAATTAAACTACCAACAGAAACCGCTGCTGTTCCTTGAATATCATCATTGAAACAACAAATTTTATCGCGATATTTTTCTAAAAGTGGCATCGCATTTTTTTGTGCGAAATCTTCAAACTGGATGAGTGCTTTTGGCCAGCGACGTTTTACAGCTTCAATCACCATATCTACAAAGTCATAATACTCATCACCACTAATACGTGGTTGACGCCATCCCATGTAGATCGGGTCATTTAATAATTGAGGGTTATTCGTTCCTACATCGATTGTGATTGGCAATGTGTAAGCAGGGCTAATACCACCACATGCGGTATACAGCGAAAGTTTCCCAATTGGAATACCCATGCCGCCAATGCCTTGGTCACCAAGACCTAAAATACGTTCACCATCCGTAATCACGATGACTTTGACATTATTTTTATTAACGTTTTGCAAAATATCATCAATCACATCACGATCTGGATATGAAATGAAAACACCACGATGACGGCGATAAATATCAGAGAAACGTTGACATGCCTCACCCACAGTTGGCGTGTAAATAATTGGCATCATCTCTTCAAGATGATTTTCAATTAAGTGGTAGAACAGAGTTTCGTTGGTATCTTGGATATTACGTAAATAGATGTGCTTATTAATATCATCATTGAAAGCACAATATTGCTGATAAGAGCGTTGGCTTTGCTCTTCGATAGTTTCAATAATATGTGGAAGTAACCCGTGTAAATTAAAGTTACTTCTTTCTTCTTGAGTGAAAGCGGACCCTTTATTCAAAAGGGGTAACTCTAAAAGTGTATAGCCTGCATAAGGGATATAAAGGGGATGTTTACTTGGGTGACCTGATATCATTGCCTATCTCATTTTCCAGCTTAGAACTCAGAAAAGTACAGTTTCAGCACTCTCTAAAGCTCGTTGTATGCGTAAGCTTAAGACTATTTAATACAAAATAGGTATTTTAAACTGTGATATTGAAATTGAATACTATTTAGAAAAAACATATAACAAAATTAATATTAAAAATTAATTACTTACATTTTTCATCTTTTTAAATCTATTCTTTCTTAACTCTATATCTGGCTTAGAATCTTATATTTTTGCCTTGTATTACATTTTCATAAAAAATACCAAGTGTTTTACTATCTTATAATTTCAAAAATATTGCATAGAAAGCTTGAATTTACTTGTTTTTAGAATTTTACTAATTTTATTTTTTAATATTTACGAAAAAAATAGTTCTCGGAAACTTCATGAAAGAAATTAAATGAAAGCGTTAAATGCACTCCCCTAACTCATAGGAAATTTGCTATATTTGACGTTTTTCTGCGACATCTATTTTCGATTGATATGAATACGGCAATACAAGCAGCTCTCGACCATGCAGTGCAAACCCTTCAGCAAGAAGGTGTGCTTCCTTCGGATTGGAATAATTCAAGCAATTTAACACGCACCAAAGACCGAAGCCATGGCGATTTTGCTTCTAATATTGCCATGATCGGCTCTAAAGCTGCTGGTATGAAACCACGCGATTTAGCTGAGAAAATTCTAGCAGCGCTACCAGAAGTTGCAGACATCAGCAAAGCTGAAATTGCAGGCCCTGGTTTTATCAATTTCTTTTTAAATGCAGATCAACGTTTTGCAATTCTTGACCAGATTCAGGCTCAAAAAGAAAGCTTTGGTCGTAGCCAATCAAATGCAGCTAAAAAGATTCAAGTTGAATTCGTTTCTGCAAACCCGACGTCTAGCCTACACGTAGGTCATGGCCGCGGGGCTGCTTATGGTATGACTGTTGCAAACTTGCTTGAAGCAACAGGTGCTAAAGTTGATCGTGAATATTATGTAAATGATGCTGGCCGTCAAATGGATATTTTGGCGACTTCTACTTATTTACGTTATTTGGAATTACTTGGACAAAACCTTGTATTCCCTAAAAATGCATATCAAGGCGATTACGTTAAAGAAATCGCACAAGGCATCATTGATAAAGATGGCGATGCTTACGTTCGTGAAGTTGCGAATGTTTATAAAGATGTACCAGAAGACGTGCAATATGCTGAAGAGCTAGATAGCGAAGGCAACAAAGTCGTATTATCTGGCGACAAAGAAAAGCATATTGATGGCCTAATTGCCAATTCACAACAATTATTAGGTGAAGGCTACCGCGTATTCCATCAAGCCGCACTCCATGCCATTTTAGATGATATTAAAGATGACCTTGCTGACTTCGGCGTAACCTTTAACCAATGGTTTAGTGAAGCATCTCTTAGCGCAAAAATTGACGAAGCGTTAGAAACACTGAATCAACGCGGCTTCTTATATGAAAAAGATGGCAACATCTGGTTTAAATCGACTGAATTTGGTGATGAAAAAGACCGTGTTGTGAAGCGCCGTAATGGTCAAACAACTTACTTTGCATCTGACATTGCATATCACTTAAACAAACTACAACGTGGTTATACTGACCTTGTTGATATTTGGGGTTCTGACCACCACGGTTATATCTCTCGCGTAAAAGCTGCGATTGATGCAATGGGTTATGACTCGAAAAAATTAACTGTTCTTTTAGTTCAGTTCGTAAGCTTATGGCGTGGTGGTGAGATGGTTCAAATGTCATCTCGTTCAGGTCAGTTCGTGACTTTACGTGACTTGCGTAAAGAAGTCGGCAATGATGCAGCTCGTTTCTACTACGTGATGCGTAAAAGTGAACAACACATTGACTTTGACCTTGACCTTGCTGTTTCACAAAGTAAAGACAATGCGGTGTATTATATTCAATACGCTCATGCACGTATTTGCCGTATGCTAGAAAAAGCAGCAAGCACTGGCTTACAATTTGAAGTAAGTGCTGCTCGTTCACATGCTGCACGTTTATCACTTGATGCAGAAACTGGAATTCTTGCTAAACTGGCTGCATATCCAGACGTTGTGTTACGTGCTGCTAATGCATATGAACCACACCAAGTAGGTAACTACTTAAAAGAATTAGCTGCGCTATTCCACGGTTGGTACAATGAACACAAAGTTTTAAGTGATGATGCTGAACTTACACAAGCACGCTTATTACTTTCAATCAATGTACAGCAAGTATTGCGCAATGGCTTAGAATTACTCGGTGTTTCTGCACCTGAAGCCATGTAAGTTAGTGTTGGGGTGTTTGGTCAAAGCCATATACCCCTTCATGTTGTAAGAAATAACGCTTTGCAAGGAAATCTATCTATGCGAAGCGATGTTTTAAAGTAAACGAGAACTAAACTCGAAATAAAACAATCAAAATACAGAGGAATAATCCACGTGTTTGGCAAAACGCAACGCGGTGTATCTGAAAGACCTAACAAGCCTAAAAAGCCTTTAATTCCTAAATGGTTAGGGACACTTGTCGCTATTTTAGCGGTCTTATGTATCGCAGTAATGCTCATGCTTTGGAAACCGTGGCAACCTGTTTCCTCAAAAAACCAGATTACTTCTGAGCACTATAAAGAAGAAGAAACCAATAAAGATTACCGCTTTTATGATCTATTGCCTCAACAGCAGGTCACTCCTATTCCGGAACAGGCAATTCCAGAAAGTAAAAATCAGGGTACTGCTATGATTGTAGAAGCACCTAGTACAGCTCAACCTGCCGCTTCTGAACCTGCAAGTGTAAGCACTGACAACACGACTGACTCAACAGCTGCTATACCTCAACAACCAAATTATATTTTACAAGTTCGAAGCTATACTGACCCCGATCAAGCAGATGCTCGACGTGCAGAAATCATTTTAAATGGCTTATCGGCTGATGTAATTAAAAGCTCTGAGAATGGAAAAACTTGGTATCGTGTTATTTCTGGTCCATATGACACTCAAGAAGCTGCTCTCGCTGCTCAACAAACATTGCAGCATAGCGGTATTGACTCTATTGTGATTAAACGCAAATAAAGATTAAGTAATAAAAAAGGAACAAATATTTGTTCCTTTTCTTTTATATATCAGCACAATTTCTTTCGTTTGACCCTAAACCTTTCTGTCTCGCTTTTTGAAAAGCTGGTCTTTGTTGAATCCGATGTAAGAATGCTTGAATATGCGGATATTTACCTTGAAGACGTGACTGTAGAGCCTCTAGTGGAAAACTCATTTGAATATCTGCAAATGAAAAATCCCCCGCAAAATATTCATGCTCAGCCAAATAATTTTCTAAAAAACTAATATGGTCTTTCATACGTGGACGAACAAAATTTGCTTTAACACCTTCTGTAATTTTCTTTGCCACAGGCTGAATTAGCCAAGGTACATATTTATTGACGTTGTTCATGACCAAAGTCATCACTAATAACGGCATAAGTGAGCCTTCGGCATAGTGCATCCAGTAAATATACTGCTGTAAATCCTGAGCTTGCTTAGGTTTAAACTGCTGCTTTTGATCATATCGCTGCTGCAAATACTCTAAAATAACAGCCGATTCCGCGATAACTTGCTCATCATCTGTCAAAATAGGTGCCTTGCCAAGCGGATGAATACATTTCAATGTTTCTGGTGCTGAATAGTTCGGAAGACGTTGATAAAAATGAATATCATAATCCAAGCCTAACTCTTCTAAAGCCCATAAAATCCGAAACGATCGCGAACATTCCAGGTGGTGTACACTAATCATGGTATTGCCTACTTTTATTTTTCTTTTTTACATAAAAAACAGCATGTGAACATGCTGTTTTATTCCATTTGTGGGATGGATATAAATCATCCACCGCAACAAAATAGCATTTTTATGCTGTAACAAGCACAGTATGAATGTCTAAACTACGTAACAAAGTTTTAGTGACTGGAGTTTTACTGCATATCGTTAAGATTTTTTGCTGAAGTTCTTCGTTTGGAAGTTCTTTAAAAACAATACGACGCTCGATATGTTCTTCATGCTCTCGGTTGGTATGAAAATCAATTTCAACCGAGTACTCACCAAAATCATAACCCTTATGTTTTGCATACATTCTTAAAGTAATAAGTGTACATGCTGCTAGACTTCCGGTAAGCAAATCATAAGGTGCAGGCCCTTGGTCATGCCCTTCTAGCTTTTCAGGCTCATCACAAAAGTATTGATGACGGCCGCTGGTAATTTCACCTTTCCATTGTTCTGCAAGAGGCTTTGCTTTACTGCTCGCAATTACTGCTGTCATTTTGATGCTCTCATTTGATCTGGAAGAACTGGTGCTTCTAAGCGGGCACCCACATAATCTGGAATTTCACCAAAACGCACGTCATGATTAACCCATTGCTCACGTGCTTCTTTTAAATCGTCCATCGTACGTGCAACGAAATTCCACCATAATAAGATCGGAGTTTCAAAAGGTTCACCACCGATTAATAGCACACGGTTCCCTTTCTTTACTTCAATCTCAATTTCGTTCAAACTTGTATCTAATACAACCATATTGTCAGCAGTAAGTTCATGGCCATTCACATGAGCTACGCCATCTAATGCTATAAAACCATATTCAAATTCAGGATTTAGTGGAATACGTGTCTTAGTATCTTGGGTAGCAATGAGATCAACCCCTACTAACAGTGTATGAACCACAACTGGAGAAGTCGTCTCTAAATATTCACCCACTAGTACAGTAAATTCTAGACCATCTTTTTCAACAACAGGCAACTCAGGATAATGTTCAAATTTCGGATCCATGTTGCGCTTATGGTCCGGTAATGCGATCCAGAGCTGTGCCGCATGCATTTGAGTTTCAGTATCAGGTGCAACCTCGGTATGAGAAATACCATGTCCCGCCGTCATTAAATTAACTTGTTTAGGACGAATTAATTGCTTTGACCCTAAACTATCGGTATGCATCATGGTCCCTTCAATCATCCAAGTGAAGGTTTGCAAACCAATATGTGGATGAGGTCCTACATCTAAACCATTGCCGGCAGGAAATGTTACTGGTCCTGCATGATCTAAAAAGCACCATGCCCCAATCATTCGTTTTTGTCGACTAGGTAAAGCCCGCTTAATCACCGTCCCCTGTCCAATTTCGGCAGAGCGAATTGGAAACTCCTGAATAAATTGATTGGCAAATTTTTCGCAATCCTTTGAATCCGAAATATCGTAATCGTTATTATTGCTCATGATATTACTCTCTTTTACCTATGCTTGTGCAATGAGTCGTTATACTGATCCTAACAATACACTCATTATTCAATATAGTCTTTTAGTAATACACAGGGTGCCATGAATGAGACAATCAATTTTTAACAATCGAAAATTTAAAGGTATCTGGCCAACTTAAGGTGATTGAGTCTTAACTTGTTGTTTTAAATTCTTCATAAATTGCCCAAACTGTGGCAAGAATTCTTGAAACAATGGATGGTCTCGATTCTCTAACATGACTTCACTAAATAACTTTAGACCGACTGCAAAAGACTTTGTGGTTTGATCATCAAAAAATTCTGCGTTCTTTAACTTTTCAACAATCTCGAAAATATCGTCATGATTACCTGTATAGAACTCGAGCCGTTCCGTATAGGTAGAAACTTCGCCTTTGGCATCTTTTAAATGTTGTACCGTAACGTGATATTGATGCTGTTTCATACATAAACTCTCTATTAAAGTTGATAGTTTTTAGATAATTTCAACCTGTTTAAGGCCCATTTATAGACGCCCAATCGCAACAGCAGCCTGATCAATTTTTTCAGCAATTTGATAGATCTGCTCTTGCTTCAAGTCAGTGGTATTCAATTTCAAACGTAAAGCCGTCTTTAAGTTTTCCATGGCACGGTGAATTTCGATTAATTGATCATTACTGTGAATTTCACGTCTCAAACGCAATTTCTCTAACAACCCACTTAGCTTGTCTTGGTGTTCATTTAAATAAGCTTCCCCAAATTCCGTAATTTGATATTGTTTACGCTCTACATCTAGCAAGTTAATGAGGTTCATTTCTTCCAGGCTAGTTAAAGTCGGATAGATTGTTCCTGCACTTGGCGTATAGCCATCGCCTACCAAATCACTTATTTCTTTAATAATTTCATAACCATGCTTAGGACTTTGCTGAATAAGATGAAGGACTAAAAGTTTCATACGTCCAGCTTCAAAAAGTCTCCCACGACGCCCCGAACGGTGATGGCCGTAATGATGGTCATTATGTTCAGCATGATGATGTTCTGATTGTTGTCTCATCTTTGGAGGTTCTCTAATACGCACAATTTATAACTATTAAGATATATCTTAATATATCTTTTATCAAGAAAAAGTAATAAAATCTAACCTATTGCTTTGATAATTATTAAAATTAATATTATTTTCTTTAAACACTAAGTAATAAAAAAAGAGTGCTTAAGCACTCTTATATAGCCGTATGTTTAGTAAAGTCGGTAAGAAAAGCCAGAATCTAAAAAATTATTATGTGATCAAATTTCTTTTCTGCTCAAAATGCTCTTCAATTTTTGAACTCAGAAAATTAACAATAGGCTGCAAAGCATAATGTTCCTCTTGCCAATTTTGTTTACCGATTTCCCCTCTATATTCCTGTATAAGCCGCTGCAATACGAATTTCTGCTCAGGAGGAAGCTGAGGCATAACCCATCGAGCTGCATTGCCTTTTGAAGCAATATCCTTCATGACTAAACTAAAATAGATCCGGCATAAAGCTAAAATCTGGTTTCTTTCATCTGCATCCTCATCCCAATGAGCTACAATTTCGGGATAAGTATCAGACATTGCTTGCCATAGTTCTTGATCAGAAATTTCAGGTGCCCATTGGTCTAAAGCTGGACCAAATAAAACTGTATGATGAGATCTCGCTTTTCTAAGCAATATACTAATATCTGGGTCTTTCTGCGAACTTAATGTTCCACCTTCTTTAAGTTCTTCACGTAGCCATTCACCAAACTGCATTTCATAACTTAAAGGATAATTTCCAGACTGAATCTCATCTTTTAATAAAATAGTAACTTCTAATGGTCTTTGTAATTCCCCAACAGGCTGTGAAATTTTTAGTAATTCTTGTGCAAGCTGCTCGCGTAAAGCAGATGTTAATGGTTGAGTAACCACGACCAGAACATCAAGGTCACTTTCTGGCCCTAAGCCACCATCAACAGCTGAACCATAAAGATAGATTGCAAATAATGATTCCGCTAAAAGTTGCTGTAATTTTTCTTGTAGATATTCTAACTGAATGAAATCAGACATCTCTCATCTCCTTCGGAAGAAACAGATATAAAAAAGGCAGGATTTAATCCTGCCTTTTCATTTGATTATTCCCACTCAATCGTTGCTGGTGGTTTAGATGACACGTCGTATACCACACGTGATACATCTTTAATTTCGTTCATAATGCGTGTTGAGATTTTATCAACCAATTCGTATGGTAAATGTGCAAAACGAGCTGTCATAAAGTCAACTGTTTCAACTGCACGAAGCGCAATCACCCATGCATAACGGCGGCCATCACCGACTACACCCACTGATTTAACAGGTTGGAAGACAGCAAATGCTTGAGCTGTTTTATCATACCAACCGCTGTCACGAAGCTCTTGCATAAAGATATCATCAGCAAGACGAAGAATATCTGCATATTCTTTTTTCACTTCACCCAAAATACGAACGCCTAAACCTGGGCCCGGGAACGGATGACGGTAGATCATGCTGTGCGGTAAACCAAGTGTAGTACCTAATTTACGTACTTCATCTTTAAACAAGTCACGTAAAGGTTCAACCAATTCAAATGCTAAATCATCTGGTAAACCACCCACATTGTGGTGAGATTTAATAACGTGTGCTTTACCTTGTTTGCTTGCAGCAGATTCAATTACGTCTGGGTAAATTGTACCTTGCGCCAAGAATTTCACGCCATCAAGTTTACGTGCTTCTTCAGCAAATACTTCAATAAACTCACGACCAATAATTTTACGCTTTGCTTCAGGATCGGTAACGCCAGCTAGAGCATTTAAGAAGCGCGCTTCTGCATCTGCACGAATAACACGAATACCCATGTTTTCAGCAAACATTTGCATCACTTGGTCACCTTCGTTTAAACGAAGCAAACCATTATCAACAAATACACATGTTAATTGATCACCAATCGCTTTGTGTAAAAGCGCAGCAACAACAGATGAGTCAACACCACCAGAAAGACCTAAAAGTACTTTCTCATTACCAATTTGCTCACGTAACTGCTCTACACGCAAATCGATGATGTGTTCAGGTGTCCAAAGGCCACCACATCCACAAATTTTGTGAACGAAATTAGAAAGTAGCTCTTCACCTTTTGCCGTGTGTGTTACTTCTGGGTGGAACTGAACACCGTAAAAACGGCGTGTTTCATCACTTACAGCAGCAACTGGACAGCTTGGTGTGCTTGCAGTAATCGTAAAACCTTCTGGAATCTGGCTCACTTTGTCGCCGTGGCTCATCCAAACGTGTAGTTGGTTTTCGCGGTCTTGTAAGTTGCCAATAAGTTGGTCACGTTTAACGATATCAACTTCGGCATAACCAAACTCATGTACAGTACCCGGCTCAACTTTACCGCCTAACTGTTCAGACATGGTTTGTAAACCATAGCAAATACCCAATACTGGAACGCCTAATTCAAACACCACTTGCGGTGCGCGAGGGCTGCCCTCTTCATGCACACTCTCAGGTCCACCTGATAAAATGATACCGTTTGGCTTAAAAGCACGGATGTCTTCTTCAGACATATCAAAGGCATACATTTCAGAGTAAACACCAGCTTCACGTACACGACGTGCAATGAGCTGACTATATTGAGAGCCGAAATCCAGGATCAGGATACGATCTTCAGTAATTTGAGTATTGGTAGTCATGACAAACCACTAAATGGCAAAAGAATTAAGCGCGCCATTTTAACATTTTTCACGC
This sequence comes from Acinetobacter sp. OYA S30, assembly GCF_033599315.1. Lineage (NCBI taxonomy): Bacteria > Pseudomonadati > Pseudomonadota > Gammaproteobacteria > Moraxellales > Moraxellaceae > Acinetobacter > Acinetobacter sp. OYA S30. The sequence goes on along the minus strand of NZ_JAWVAV010000030.1, from coordinate 6,073 downwards.
TTCGACGCACCGCAAATCATCATATATCTTATTTTTTTCATATTAGAATCATTTTAATAGTTAGAATAATCGATATAAAATATTATTTATTTATATTTATCAACACCCTAAAAGTTACTTTAGAACTTCTGCACATTGATAAATTCATCACATTCTATGCAACATCATAATGAATTTGATGTTAAGATGACCCGATAAAACAGGCATTACCATGGAAAGGTAAATACCATTAAGCGATATTTGTCTGACCTTAAACAGTTATCCGTTTTTTATGGCTTGTTGCCCCATATCAAAATCAATAGAAATCTAAGGAACAACAATGCTTCAAACTATGATTGCAGATTTCCAGCAACATTTTTGGTTGTATGTCTCTATTCCTTTCATGAGTGGTTTAATTGGCTATGTCACTAAAGTGATTGCCATTCAAATGATGTTTTCACCACTTGAATTTAAAGGTATTAAACCGTTTTTTGGCTGGCAAGGTATTGTGCCTCGTAAAGCCGAAAAAATGGCAACGACTGCTGTAGAGCTTATGACGGCTAAGCTCATTAAGCCCGAAGAAATTTTTGCTCGCCTTGACCCAAAGCGTATTGCTAAAGAAATTGAAAAACCATTAATGGCAGCAGCAGAAGATATTACCCGTGAGGTTGCTCAAGAATATCAACCAGGCTTATGGGAAGGCATGCCTGAGTTTGCCCGCCAAAGACTGATCCGCAGAGTGCAATCAAAAGCCCCGGAAATTGTCGAGCACATCATGAGTGAAGTGCAACGTGACGTAAATCGATATTTTGATATTAAACATTTGGTCATTAGTAATTTACTTAAAGATAAACGCCTACTGAACAATATTTTTAAACGTGTAGGCAAACAAGAGTTTAAGTTTTTCAGTAACGTTGGTTTTGTATTTGGTTTTGGTATTGGTGTGATCCAGATGCTCTGCTGGATTGTCACACAAGGAAAATATCCTTGGATGCTACCTCTGTTTGGCGGATTTGTAGGTTTTTTTAGTGACTGGATTGCCCTACAAATGATGTTTAGACCCCTCTATCCGAAAAAAATATTGGGCTATACATGGCAAGGCCTATTTATTAAGCGTCAAAATGAAGTGGCAGCTGACTATGCAGCTTTAATTTCCAAACAACTTTTGACTTCACGCCATATGATGGAAGAGTTGTTTTCAGGTACTCACTCTGCACGTGTTATTGAGCTGGTTAACCGTCATGTCAAACAGGAAATTGACATGCAAGCAGGTGTAATCCGCCCTCTCGTTGTTTATGTAATTGGTGGAGAAAAATACCAGAATATGAAAACTCAGGTTGCGGAACGTATCATGCAGCAACTTCCAGAGACTATGAAATATGTTGAGTCTTATGCAGAAGATGCCATGAATATTCGCAATACCCTGATTGAGCGTATGCAGAAATTAACGCCTTCGGAATTTGAAGGTATGCTACGTCCAGCCTTTAAAGAAGATGAGTGGGCACTCATTGCAGTAGGCGCAGTACTTGGTTTTGTTGTTGGTGAGCTACAAATCCAGTTTATGCTTTAATTTTTAAATATAAAAAAACCGGATGAATGAATCATCCGGTTTTTATTTTGCTTTAGATATTATTTTTCAATTGCATGGTCGAGGCTAATACGTCCAGCACCGTGAAGCATCAAGAAAAATAAACCACCTGCCATTGCAAGATTTTTCATAAAGTGGATGCCATTGTTATATTGTGCTGCTGCATCAGCCCCACCTTGGTGAAATAAGAACGCAGTTAAGATACTAAAGATTCCAAGACCAAAAGCTGCGAAACGTGCTTGGAAACCAAATAACAACGCTAAACCACCACCGAACTCAACCAGAATAACTAATGGTAGAAGTCCACCTGGAACGCCCATTGCTTCCATATATCCTGCAGTTGCCGCATAACCGGTAATTTTCCCCCAACCAGCAGCAAGAAAGATATAAGCGATAAGAAGACGAGCAACAAGGCTAATAAAACTGACTGCGCCTGGTTGCGTCAAGATATTTTTGACCACCACATTTGGATTAAACATATTGCCACCTTTATTTAATGCTTATTTGTTGATGAACTCATTCTAGGTTTGGGACATTGATAGTTAAATACTCAAAATCCATATATATCGTTGCACAAATAGGATGATCAATTTGTATATTTTTGATGTTTTATACTGACTTTCTATAGGCTCACTGCTAGGATTTGAGCACGGTTTACCACTTAATCATCTCATGGAACTTCTTGATTTTATTCTACACGTTGATCAGCATCTCGCCGAATTTATCACAAATTACGGGACGTGGATTTATGGCATTTTATTTTTAATTATTTTTGTCGAAACCGGTTTAGTGGTTATGCCGTTCTTACCGGGTGACAGCTTACTGTTCGCAGCAGGTGCTTTAGCGGCTTCTACAGGCACAATGGACCCTTGGTTACTGGGCATTCTACTCTTCATTGCCGCGGTTTTAGGTGATACAGTGAACTATCATATTGGACGTTTTATCGGTCCACGTGTATTTGAGATGAATTCACGCTTTATTAATAAGCAACATTTAATTAAGACTCAAGAATTCTTCGCCCGTCATGGTGGCAAGACTATTATTTTTGCACGTTTCATTCCATTTGCTCGTACCTTTGCACCTTTCGTTGCTGGCGCTGGCAGCATGAATTATAAGTTTTTCTTAACTTATAACGTAATTGGCGCATTCTGTTGGGTAGCTTCTTTTGTCACTTTAGGCTATCTCTTCGGTGGACATCCACTTGTAAAAGATAACTTTACCCACCTTATTTTTGGCATCATTATTATTAGTATTTTACCGGGTGTGATCGGCTTCATACGTCAAAAGCTAAAAAATCGAAAAGCTAACGTTTAAAGAGCAATTAGAAAAAACGGAATACCACCGGAAGCATACATAAAATAAGTAACATGGCCGATCCTTTATATAGATGATCGGCCTTTATTTTTTTCATTGATCCCGTCAATAAAGCACGTCCGAAAAACATCCAGAAACTTGCTGCTGGAATAAGAATCAAAGTAAAAGCAGCCAGAACCATGAGAAAATTTTCAGGCGAATTCCATGTTTCAGCGGGGAAAATACCTGCGGCAAAAAGTAAAGACTTAGGATTTTTTAAAGTTGAGAAGAATAATTGACGTGGGCGAATATTACGATGATTTTGGCTAAATTGTTGTAAATGAGTGGTTTTCCATAAGCGGAATGCCATCCAGAATACATATAATACGCTAGTGATGTGCAAAATAAGCAGTAGTGCAGGCCAAACCGGATCTGCCAAATGAATGAACACTGCCCAAAAACTAATGCCATAAGCGTAGCCCAACCATTCCATTGGGATAAGCCAGAATGTTTTAGATAAACCTTGTGAGTGAGCGGCGGTTGCAAGTAATGCGTTTGTCGGGCCCGGAATAAGTAAAACAGCCAACATTGCTAATACAAAAAACCAGCTCTCAATCATATAATTTCCACATTAGTAAAGATGCGGCAACATTAAACGAAATGGGCAAAATATAGCAAGTTTAGAGCGTATTCTGATTAGAAAGAATACAAGTTATTCCAAGGCTTATCTTTAAAAAATTATTGATTTATAATAATTTTATTATGAAACATTTTGCTAAACTTTATTCATCACAATATGCAATTAGTTAGCATATTGTGATACAAAACCGATGATTAATTCGTCTTTTTCCGAACAATAATTGGACAATTCTTAAACTGAGCAGCCTGAACAATGGCTTCTTGTTGACCTAATACACGTGAAAGTTCGGTGTTTTTGGTTGAAGAAGATTGTCCCATATTGACAGAGATGGATGGGCCGAATCCCCAACCGCCTCGTCCCCAGCCACCGCCAAGCCCAAGTCCAACACCCATACCTGTACTTTTTGGTGTCTGTACACCATTGTCGATATATTGTTGAATACGGTTATATTCACTTTGTAGCTGCTGGCAACTCAAAGATTGATACTGCGTCGGAGACACATAAGTCGGTTTTACCGTTGTAGCACAAGCGCTCAATAGTAAAGTGGCCGCTGCCAAAGGCACAATATATAAGCCTTTCATCATTTTTCTCTTATCGTTTTGGTTCAATTTCGCTGAACAATGCCTCATAAGACTGAGTCAATTTGTGTTCTGGCGCTAAGTGAGCCAAAGGTAAATTTTTCTGATGTGATTCTTTCATCAAAATCGAAGGCGGTAACATGCTATTGAGCACGGGTAACCCTTCATCTTTTAACTGTTGAACCACTTCCCGAGGTAGTTTTGCTTGGGACTGGAACTGATTCACCACAATTCCTTCAATTTCCAAGCGATCATTATGATCATCTTGCGTTTCGAGAACATTTTCAATCAATGTTTGTAAAGCACGCTTTGAAAAGACGTCACAGTCGAAAGGAATCAGGACCTTATCTGCTGCAATTAATGCAGACAATGTGAAAAAGTTAAAGGCTGGAGGTGTGTCAATATAAATGCGGTCATAGCGCCCAACCAAGCTTTGAATAGAGTCACGCAATTTATAAATTTTATGTTTGCTTTCAAGTGCATGTTCAAGAGCACCGAGCGTAGGGCTAGCCGGAAGCACATCTAATTTTGCAAAGGATGTAGAATGTACAAAACTGTCGAGATCTTTGTTGCGTGGAGCTTTTAGAATTGAGCCTAGTGCGTTCCCAATTAAACCTTTTTGTTGATTATTCCCCAACACATCTTCAAAGAAGTTTTCAATATTTGGTTCTAAAACTGCTTTATCAGCAGCGTATGTTGCTTCTTCACCTAAAAGGTATTGGCTTGAGTTGGCTTGAGGATCAAGATCGATAACCAAGGTCCTTAAGCCATGTTTGGCACTAATGGCAGCCAAATTTACAGTAATACTTGATTTCCCTACACCGCCTTTTTGGTTAAACACCACACGAGTTAGCATGTTTCCCTCTACATATTTTTTTACTGTATGCAGTTTAACCTAGAGCTTACGCAAAAAGGCAAAGAATGTAGAACAATTAAGCAAAAACAGGTTTCACTATTACCAAAATAATAATGGCGACATATGCGATTGCACTAATGACCAAACCCGCACGGCGCTGAGCTAGTAAAATAGTGTCATCCTTTTTAAAGGCTTTCATTAAAGATGATAAGAGCACTAAAAATAAGATAATTTTAGCGTAGAACCATGGCTGCACCTGAAAGTTCTTCATCACCAGTAAAATTGCTCCGGTAATGAAAACCACGGTAAATGACAAATGCTGTAAAGCAACTAAAGCTTTACGCCCTGCTGGGTTAGGTTGTTCACCTTGTACACCAATAAATAGTGTAGAAGCGCGTAATACAAAAACCATAAGTGCGGCTGCTACCGCAGTCATATGGATAATTTTAGTGAGTAAATGTGCATCCATAAACTAAGCCCTTAGCTTTTAGGTGCATGTGCACATTCTGGACTCGCTGGCGCTTGGCCTTGCCACTCACTTGGTAAATAAGCGTGGATTGCTAAAGCATGAATTTGTCCTGGATTCATTAAATCAGAAGCCAAGGCATAAACTTTTTGATGACGCTGAACCAAACGCAAGCCGTTAAATTCTTCACTCACCACAATCACTTTAAAGTGGGATTCTTTACCAGGAAAATAACCACCGTGGCCGGCAGACTCATTAATGACTTCTAAATGGCTAGGTGCAAGGGTCTGTAACCGTTCAATCAACTGTTGTTCAAGGCTCATAGCTTTTCCTTTTACGATTATTCGTATATTTAGACCTAGTATACCCTGTCTACACACAAACAAAAGTTGCTCTTGTACGCTTTAACTTCAAACAAAATGTCTATTTATTCGGCAACTTATCAATAAAAATAACTCTAAATGCTCATTTCTGTTTTTATTTTATGCAATCAGCATAATTATTTGCATAAAGTTGTTGACCCTTGTTTTGCTTAATGTATTATAAGCGGCACGCGGGAATAGCTCAGTTGGTAGAGCATAACCTTGCCAAGGTTGGGGTCGCGAGTTCGAGTCTCGTTTCCCGCTCCAGATTGGTTTTTTTTGAGAAAGTTTTAGTAAAAACTGCTCATACA